>NZ_QXDL01000083.1:0-16711 GCF_003574345.1 Calidithermus terrae | reverse complement strand
CTCCCGCCCCTAAGCCCGCCCAGCCGGAAAAACCCCGGCCTTCCCCGGAGAAACCGGCCTTCCCGCCCTCGAGCGTGGAGTTCAACGACCGCGTCGTGGTGTTCCGGCTGAGCGACCTGGTGGACGGCAGCGGCGTGCAACTGCTGCGCCGGGCCATCGAGCGCTACGACGCGCAGGCCATCGGCTACGTGCTCGACCTGCGGGGCAACCCCGGCGGCCTGGCCGTCCGCATGGCCGAGGTCGCGGGCTTCTTCATGCGCGGGGTGCCCTGGCGCATGGTGACGAAGGGCCTGGGCGTGGCCCCCCTGCCCACCACGCCGCCCTTCGGCCAGCCCCTCACCCAGAGGCCGCTGGTGGTCCTGATCGACGGGGAGGTGAACTCGGCCGCCGAAGGGCTGGCCGGGGCGCTCAAGAACGCCAGGCGGGCCTACCTCATCGGCACGCGCACCGCGGGCAACACCGAGCTGTTGCTGCCGTACTGCTTCCCCGACGGGGCGGTGGCGCTGGTGGCCTCGGGGGTGCTGGCCCCCTTCAGCGGCCCGACCTGGGAGGGTCGGGGGGTGGAGCCCGACCGGGTCGTCGAGAAGGACCCGCTGGCGGCCGCGCTCGAGTACCTCAAGCGCCTGCGCTGATTGCCAAAGCCCGGAGGCTGCCGTAGGCTCGGTTGGGCATGATCGCGGTCGAGGATTTCTTCGTGGCATTGGCGCTGGCGGGGCTGGGGTTCGCCGCGGTGCGCTTCGCGCGGCTCAATTGGGGCGTGGCCGGGGTCTGGCTCAACCTGCTGTGGTTCATCTACCAGACCTCCTTCGGCTCGGGCTGGGTGGGCTACCACCACGGGCTGGGGGTGGCCTTCGTGCTGGCCGCGGGGTGGGGGCAGTACGGGCTGGCCTGGGCCCTGGCCCCCTGGCCCCTGCTGATCTACCTGCGCCTCGAGCTCGGCACCTACTGGACCTACCTCCCCAACATGGCCGAGGGGATGCTGCTGGGCGCGGCGGCCTACTTGCTCACGGGCTGGGCGAAGAGGTCGCCGTAGAGGTCGCGGCGGCGCTCGGAGAGCACCGGGAACTGCCGGCGCAGGCGCTTGGGCAGGGCAGGGTCGAGCTCGACCACCAGCAAGCCCTCGGCCTCGAGCCGCCCCAGCACCTCGCCCAGCGGGCCCACCGCCAGGCTTGGGGCCCCGAAGGGAGGTTCGGCGTGGTTGACGGCCAGCAGGTAGGCCTGGTTCTCGGCGGCCCGGGCCCGGGCCAGCAGCTCCCAGGCGGCCGCCCGCTCGGCGGGCCAGGCCGAGGGCACCAGGAAGAGGTCGGCGCCCTGCACGGCGTAGCCCCGGTACAGCTCGGGGAAGCGCAGGTCGAAGCAGATGCTCAGCCCGGCGGTGAAGCCGCCGAGCTCGAGCGCCACCGGGCGCTCGCCTGCGATCATGGTGCGCGGCTCGTCGAAGGCGGGGATCAGGTGCAGCTTGGTGTAGACCGCGCGCTCGCCCTCGGGGGCCAGCACCCGCAGGCGGTTGGCGTGGCGCTCGCCGGCGGCCTCGAGCACCCCGCAGGCCACGGTCATCCCGCTGTCGCGGGCGAAGTCCTGGAGCCGGGCCAGCACCTCCGGGGTCTGGGCGGCGTCCGGGTAGCGGTAGCCGGAGGAGAACAGCTCGGGCAGCAGGGCCAGCTCGGCGCCTTGGGCGTGGGCCTGCTCGAGCCAGCCCAAGGCGGCCTCGAGGGTAGCCCCGGGGGTTTCACGGGTCGCCAGGTGCACCAGTGCGGTCTTCACGGCACGCTCCTTTGCCTCAGGTAGAGCACGTAGGGCAGGGCCAGCCCCAGCGCCAGCCCGCCCACGTAGCCCAGGAAATGCCCCACGAAGAGCTGGGTGAAGGCGAGCACCCCGCCCACCCAGGCGTACAGCGGCAGCACGAAGGGCCGCTGCCCCTGCGGGTACTGCAGGATGGCCGCGCCCAGCATCACGCCCAGCCCCAGCCCGACGAGCGGGGGGCTGGGGCGCAGCAGGTAGCCCACGGCGAAGGCCGCCACGCCCAGCAGGGAGAGGGCTTGCGCGAAGCGGTGGGGCGACATAGGCCTTACGACTTGATGAACAGCTTGACCACCACTTGCGAGATCACCAGCGCGACCCCGCCCCACGCGATCTGGGGCTCGCTGCCCGCGAAGCCCATCAGCGCGCAGAACACCCCGGCGGCCAGGAACCACGTCGCGTACTTGGGGTTGACCGTGAGGCCCAGCCCCAGCGCCACCAGGAAGCCCGACGCAGCCGGGGAGAGGGTGCTGCCCACCAGCACCACGCCGATCAGCAGCCCCAGCGTGATCACGAGACCCACGAGATAGGCCCCGGGAAAGGGTTCTTTGTTGACTCTCTCCTTCGACTCCATGCCCCGTAGTCTACGCGATCCGGGTGAAGAGGGTGTGGGGGACGGGTGGCTCTTGGCTCGTAGGAACCCCTTCCCGCCGGCATCAAGGTCGAGGGCCAAGGCGTCTTGCGTTTTGCGTCTTGCGTTTGGCTTTTTGCGTACGGCGTAGGACGTACGACCCACGCCCAGCGCCCGGCTACCGGCGTTCAGCATTCCGCACCTCAACCCAGCAGCACCTGCCTGAGCGCTTGCAACGAGGGCTCGACGGTGGTCACCTGGGTCTCCCGCTGCCAGAGGGCCTCGAGCGCACCGTCCTTGGGCGCAGGGATGCCCAGGGCGCTGGAGACGGCCTCGGGGAACTTGGCGGGGTGGGCGCAGGCCAGCGTGACGAGGGGGGTGCGGTCGCCGGTCCCGGCGCGGTAACGGGCCTGGGCCTCGAGGCCCACCGAGGTGTGGGGGCAGGCCAGGTAGCCGTAGGCCCGGTGGGTCTCGCGCATGCGCTCGAGGGTGGCCTCGTCGGAGACGGTGGTGCCCCAGAACCACGCCCGCATGCGCTCGGGGCCGAGCAGGTGCAGCAGGCGCTCGAAGTTGCTGGGCGAGCCCACGTCCATGGCGTTGGAGACGGTGGCGATGGTGGGGTGGAACCCGTAGGCCTCGGCCTTGCCCGCCAGGAAGTCGGGGAAGAAGTGGTTGGCGTTGTGGGCGGCGAGGAAGCGCTGCACGGGCTGGCCCATCAGAGCGGCCAAAACCCCGCCGGTGAGGTTGCCCAGGTTGCCGCTGGGGACGCAGAAGTTCAGGCGCTGCGGGCTCAGGCCGTGCTCGGCGGCGAGCTGCCGCACGGCCCAGAGGTAGTACAGCGCCTGCGGCAGCAGCCGCCCGATGTTGATGGAGTTGGCGCTGCTGAGGGGCAGGTGGGCCAATTCGGGGTCTACGAAGGCCTCCTTCACCATGCGCTGGCAGTCGTCGAAGCTGCCCCGCACCGCCAGCGCCCGCACCCCGGGCCGCCGCACGATGAGCTGGCGCTCCTGCACGTCGCTGACCTTGCCCAGCGGGTAGAGCAGCACCACCTCGATGTTGCCCTGGCCGGCGAAGCCGTCGGCCACGGCGCTGCCGGTGTCGCCGGAGGTGGCGACCAGGATCACGCGGCGCTCGCCGCGCCGGCGCAGGAAGTGCTGCATCAGGCGGGCCATGGTGCGGGCCCCGAAGTCCTTGAAGGAGCGGGTGGGTCCGTGGAAGAGCTCGAGCACGAACAGGTCGTCGCCCAGGCGCACCAGGGGGCAGGGGAAGTCGAGGGCGTCGTGCAGGAGGGCCTCGAGCTCGGCCGGCGGGACCTCGGGCTCGAGCCAGGGGCGCAGGACGCTGACGGCGAGTTCGGGCAGGGAGCGGGCGTTCAGCCAGTTGGCGGGGTCAACGGTGGGGACCTTGCCGGGCACGTAGAGCCCGCCGTCGGGGGCCAGGCCCTTGAGCAGGGCGTCCTCGAAGCGCAGCGGGGCTCGGCGGGGGTCGCGGGTGCTGTAGTACTGAATCATCGTGCTCCTGAGCGGCTCAAACTTCGTCCAGCGCCTCGACCTGAACCTGGGGGACAGGGAGCGGGGCCGGGATGGGCAGGTGGCCCGGCTGGCCCGCGACCAGGCGGTAGAGGTCGCCCAGCACCGCGCTGGCGGTGACGTGGCCGCCCGCCCCCGCGCCGGAGAACACCAGCTCGCCCGCCTCCTGCGTGCGGCAGACCAGCGCGTTGCGGGCGCTGCCCATCAGGGCCAGGGGGTGGCTGGCGGGCAGGCGCACCGGGCGCACCTTGCCCACCCACCGCCCGTCCTGGGGGAAGAGGCTTCCGACGAGCCGGATCACCTGGCCGCCGGCGCGGGCCTCGCCGAGCCGTTCGGGGGTGAGCGCTTCGATGCCGCGGGTGTTGGCTTTTACGCCCTCCCAGGCGAAGCCGGGGTCGGCGGTGAGCCTCGCGAGCACCGTGAGCTTGTGGGCCGCGTCGAAGCCGCCGACGTCGAGGGTGGGGTCGGCCTCGGCGTAGCCCTTGGCCTGGGCCTCCTCGAGGGCCTGGGCGTAGGGGACGCCCGCCTCGAGCCGGTTGAGGATGTAGTTGCAGGTGCCGTTGAGGATGGCGTGCAGCTCGAGCAGGCGGTTGCCCCACAGGCTTTGCAGCGCGCCGATCACCGGGGTGCCGGCCATCACGCTGGCCTCGTAGTACAGCAGCCCCGCCTCGGCATAGCCCCTCAGCTCGCCCCAGCGCTCGGCCAGCAGGGCCTTGTTGGCCGTGATCACCGGGGTGCCGGCCTCGAGGGCCCGCAGCACCAGGTCGCCGGCCCGCTCGGTGCCCCCCATCACCTCGATGAGCACGTCGGCCTCGGCCAGGGCGCCGGGGTCGGCGGTGAGGAGGTGGGCGGGGATGCCGGGCCGGGGCTTGCCCGCGTCGCGCACCAGCACCGAGACCAGCTCGGCGCGGTAGCCGAAGGCCTCCAGGCGCGCCCGGTGGGCCTCGAGCAGCTCCACCAGGGAGGAGCCCACGGTCCCGGCACCCAAAAGGGCAATGCGTACCGTCTCCATGCGTGGGATTATATCGGGGTGGAGGCGAGGGAGGTCCTGGAGGGCTACGCGCGGGAGCAGGGCTTTCTCACCGCCTGGGCCCCCCTCGAGCTGCCCCAACCCGTCCGGCAGCGCTACCGCGACTGGCTCGGGCAGGGAGCCCACGCCGGGATGGGCTACCTCGAGCGCGGGGTGGAGGAGCGGCTCGAGCCCGTGCGCCACTTCCCCTGGGCCCGCAGCGTGCTGGTGCTGGCCGCGCCCCACGCCTACCCCGACCCCGGCGTGCCCGCGGGGGGCTTGCGGGTCGGGCGGGTGGCCCGCTACGCCTGGGTGCGCGACTACCACGGCCTGCTCGAGCCCCACCTGGCCGCCCTGGAGGGGCTGGCCCGACAGGCGGGGGTACGGGCCAAAGGCTACGTGGACCACGGGCCGCTGTCCGAGCGCAGCTACGCCGCGCTGGGCGGGCTGGGCTGGATCGGCAAGAACGGCATGTGGATGCGGATGGGGGAGGGCAGCTACCTGACGCTGGCGGTGTTGCTGACCGAGCTCGAGGCCACCCCCCTGCCGCTTCACCCCGACCGCTGCGGCCGCTGCGCCCGCTGTTTCACCGCCTGCCCCACCCAGGCCCTCCCCGGCGACGGCACCCTCGACGCCCGCCGCTGCGTCAGCTACTGGACCATCGAGCACCGGGGCCTCATCCCCCAGGAGCTGTGGCCCGGCGTCGGCGAGTGGCTGCTCGGCTGCGATATCTGCCAGGAGGTGTGCCCCTGGAACCGCAAGGCCGCCGCCCTCTGGCAGGGCTTCACGCCCGACCCCGAACTGGCCCACCCCGACCTCTGGGCCTTCCTCACCCTCTCCGGCCGGGCCTTCGCCCGCCGCTTCGCGGGCACCGTCCTCACCCGCCCCGGCCGCACCGCCCTCGCCCGCAACGCCCTCATCGTCCTCTCCAACACCGGCGACGACGCCCACCTGCCCTACTTCCGCCGTGCCTTGCAGGACGTAAACCCGGCAGTGCGGGCCACGGCCGCGGCAGGCCTGGTGCGCCTGGGGAAGGCAGCAGAAGCCGGAGCGGCGTTGGGCGACCCCGACCCGGAGGTGGCTCGCTACGTGCGGGAAGCGCTGGAGAGGGTGTCGTTGGCCGAGCGCTAAACGCCGGGCGCGGGTCGTACGTCCTGCGGCGTACGCCGGTCCTACGTCGTACGTCCTACGCCGTACGCCGTACGCCAGACGCAAGACGCGGGTCGTACATCCTACGTCGTACGCGAAACGCCAAACGCGAAACGCAAGACGCTTTGGCCCTCGGCCCTTGACAGCTAACCACTAACCACCCTTACCCCGGATACCGCCCCAGCCGGATCACCTCGGCCACGATGGGGGGCAGCTCCCAGGCGGTGAGGTCGAAGATGACCTGGCCGAAGTCGTAGGGCACCTTGAGGAAGCGGATGTTGAGCTTGCCCTCGAGGTCTTCCTCCAGGATCAGCACGTCGGCGCCCGGCTCGCCGCCCAGGGTCAGGCCCACCGAGCCGGGGTCGATGAGCAGGCCGTCGCCCACGCGGCGGTAGAAGGGGATGTGCCGCCCGGCGAACACGCCCCAGCGGGTGCGGAGCTTGGTGAACATCTCCTGGATCTCGCGGACGTTGGCCTCGGTGTCCAGTTTGGCCTCGGGGTCGTCGGGGAGGCCGTGCAGCGCGGTGAGGCGGCCGCCGATGAGCTCGATGCGCTGACGGGGGCGCAGGCCGCGCAGGAATTGGAGCTCGCGCTTGCTGAGCTGTTCGCTGGTCCAGGCCAGGATCGAGTCGGCCACGCCCTCGCGCTGCATGCCCATCATGGCGAAGGCCACCTTGAGGTCGGCGGCACCCGGCACGCAGGGGATGCCTTCCTTGTCCAAGCGGCGCAGAACCTGACGGGGGTGGGGCCCGTAGCCCACCAGATCGCCCACTGCCCAGACCTGGTCCACGCTTTCGTGGCGGGCGGCCTGCAGGGCGGCCTCGAGCGCGGGCAAGTTGGCGTGTATCTCGGCGAGGATTGCCAGACGCATCGAGGACCATTCTTCCACGGATCGCCGCTTTAGGCACGGTCATTAACGGGGCTGGGGCGGCCGGTTAATGCCACGTAACTCATCGGGAAGGGCCGGTATACTTCGAACCGTGCGTTTTGTCGTGTCCGGGCTGGCCCTGGCCTTCACCCTCCCCCCTTTTCCCCTGGGCTTCCTGGCTCCGCTACCCCTGGCCTACTTCCTGTTCCAGGGCGGCTTCCGGGTGGGCTTTCTGGCGGGCCTGGGCTTCTGGGCGCTGCACCTGATCTGGCTCCCGCAGAGCTTCACCCTCAACTTCGGGCCCTGGGGCGCGGTGCCCTTCATCCCTTTGATCCTGGCTAAGGCGGCGCTGTGGGGGTTGCTGTTCGGCCTCACCGTGCGGCGGCCGCTGGCCCGCGTCGGCGGCTGGCTGCTGCTGGACTACTGGACCACCCTCACCGAGGTCAAGTTCCCCTGGGGCTTCCTGGGCTACAGCATGATCGACGCGCCGGGCCGGGTGCTGGCGACGCTGGGCGGGGTGTTCCTCCTTACCTTGATCGTGCTCCTGATGGCCTGGGCCGTGGCGCGCAAGCAGTACTGGGCGCTGGCGGCCTGGGCCTTTTTCTGGGTCATGCCCCTGCCCTCCGAGGCCCCGCAGCACCAAGCGCTCCTGGTGCAGGGCAACGTGGACCCCCTGCGCAAGCGCATGGGCCTGCCCGACGACGAGCTCTACCTGCGCCTGACCCGCGACGGCCTCGCCGAGCACCCCCAAGCCCGGCTGGTGGTGTGGCCCGAGACCGCCGTGTACCGCTTCCCGGAGGAGCTCGAGGGGGTCATGGGCTCGAGGGAGCTGGTCACGGGCTTCAGCAACGGCCCGTCCAACGAAGCGCGGCTATGGCGGGAGGGGGAGGTGCTGGCGACCCACGTCAAGACCCGCCTCACGCCCTTCGGCGAGACCTACCCCTGGCGCAGGGCGCTCGACGGGGTCTACACCTTCTTCTTCGAGGCCTTCTTCGGGCCCGGCAGCAGCTTCGGCGACCGCGAGCCGGGGCAGCGCCCGGTGGCGCTCGAGCGCTACGGCGCCTACATCTGCTACGAGTCGGTCTTCCCCGCCGTCACCCGCGACCTGGTGCGCCAGGGCGCCCAGGTGCTGGTGCTGGGCACCAACGACGCCTGGTTCGGCCCCAGCTTCGGCGCCGAGCAGCACTTCCAGATGGGCCGCATGCGGGCCGTAGAGACCGGGCGCTGGCTGCTGCGCGTGGGCAACGACGGCGTGACCGCCTCGGTCGATCCCTGGGGCCGGGTGGTCAACCGCATGAAGCAGCACGTCGAGGGGGTCATGCTCGCGCCCTACGCGCTGCGCGAGGGGCAGACGCCGTACGTGCGCTTGGGGGACTGGGTGGTGGCCCTGGGCGCGCTCGTGCTGGCTTTCGGCTTGCGAACGGGGCCGAGAATGCGTATGATTTGAAGTCGCCGGGCCGGTAGGCCCAGGCCACAATGCCGGGATGGCGGAATCGGTAGACGCACTCGACTCAAAATCGAGCGGTTAACAGCCATGGGGGTTCGAGTCCCCCTCCCGGCACCAGGATAAGCGTCTGTGCTTGCTGGGCGGGTCAGACCGAAGGCTGAGGGCCTGACCCTGGAAATACGGAGGAAGCTGTGGAAATCCTGCACACCCTGTTCGTGATCGGCTACGTCCTGATAGCCGCCTTTCTGGTCTACCTGGTGCTCAACCAAGAGCCCAAGAGCGGCGGGGCCGGCGACCTGCTGGGCGGCAGCAGCGACCTCTTCAGCGCCCGGGGCGTCACCGGCGGCCTCTACCGCCTGACCGTGGTCCTGGGCGTGGTCTTCGTGGTGAGCGCGCTCATCCTGGGCGTCTGGCGCATCTGAACGACCCGAAGGCGCCGGGCGGCGTGCTACCCCGCCCGGCGCCGCCTTCGTCAACATTCTGCGGGCCTTGAATGCTTGCCGGTACCCGTGGCAGGCGCGGTGAGCACCGGCGCGGCCTTGCCAAGACCGGCGGGTGTTTGCCGGAACCGCCATCGGACACCACGCAATTTGTGAGCAGGCATGCTCAATCAAGCCGCTCGATCCGGTAATACCGGATTCAAAAAGATATTCATCCAACCCAGAACCCTGGAGGCTATCTTTTCGAATCCTGGGGCACACCCTTGGGCGGGTTGGCTCGTTACCGAACGGTAACGAACCGACCGAGCCGGGCATAAGACGTCCGGCGATCTGGGGGGGACCGTAAAGGCTTAATCCTCCACCTTTCGGTGGATAAAACCCTCATCCTGCCCACTGAACTTGTCACCGTACTGACTTGACAGATGGGGAATAGGCCGATAGCGTTGACCCAAGTCCAATCCCTAGTGCCTTACTCAAGTTATGAGCTACGGGTGCTCGGGCTATTTGGATTGTCGTTCTGGAGGCTCAGATGAAGAAAATCCTGGCTCTAAGCATGCTGGCTTTGGCAGGGCTGGCCGTGGCCCAGCCCAAGGTGTTCAAGGGGGTGGAAGCGGGCAAGGCGGGCGGCAACTACCGCGTCTCCGCCATCTCCGACCCCCGCACCTTCAACCCCTTCGTGGCCCGCGAGACCTCGTCCACCAACGTCATCGCGCTCTTCCTGCCGACCCTCACGGGCTACGACCCCTACGGCCTGAAGCCCGAGGGGCTGCTGGCCCAGTCGTGGGAGGTTCGCAACAACGGCCTCTCCGTGATCTTCAAGCTGCGCCAGGGCGCGAAGTGGTCCGACGGCCAGGCCATCGACGCCGACGACGTGATCTTCAGCGCCACCGCGCACGCCGACCCCAAGGTCAACTCCAACTCCCGCAGTTCCTTCGTCATCGACGGCCAGCCGGTCAAGTGGACCAAAATTGACCAGTACACCGTGCGCGCCGACTTCCCCAAGCCCTACGCCCCGGCGCTGATCCAGGGGTGGTACATCGCGCCCGAGCACGTCTTCGGCGAGGCCTACAAGGCCGGCAAGATCGCCGAGCTGTGGACCCTCGAGACCCCGGTGAACCGCATCGTCTCGGGCGGCCCCTTCATGCTGGAGTCCTACGCCAAGGGCGAGCGCGTGGTGCTCAAGCGCAACCCCAACTACTGGGGCGTGGACGACAAGAACAACGCCGTCGCCTACCTCGAGCGCTACACCTTCATCACCGTCCCCGACCTCAACGCCTCGCTGGCTAAGTTCCTCGCGGGCGAGACCGACGCCTACAACGCCTCCAACGCCGACCAGGTGGCCCAGATCCTCGAGCGCGTTCGCTCGGGCGGCCTGAAGGGCGAGGTGTTCCCCAACGCCGACGTGACCACGGGCACCGAGTTCATCGTCTTCAACTGGAACAACAAAGACCCCAACAAGGCCAAGCTCTTCCGCTCGGTGAAGTTCCGCCGCGCCATGGCCCACCTGGTGGACAAGAAGTCCATGATCGAGGTGGCCCTGGGCGGCCTGGGCCAGCCCATGTGGAGCCCCATCTCCATCCCGGTCAAGCAGTTCTTCACCGACGACGTGGTCAAGTACGAGTTCAGCCCCCAGAAGGCCGCCGCCCTGCTGGCCGAGCTCGGCTTCCGCAAGAAGAACGCCCAGGGCTTCCTCGTTGACGCCTCGGGCAAGGTGCTCGAGTTCAACTTCGTCACCAACCAGGGCAACAACACCCGCGAGAAGATCGCCCAGATCTTCTCCGAGGACGCCAAGAAGGCCGGCGTCAAGGTCAACTACCGCCCCGTCGACTTCAACGAGCTCGTGCGCCAGCTCACCCAGCCCGCCGCCGACGGCACCCGCGACTTCGACGCCATCCTCATCGGCCTGACCGGCGGCATCGAGCCCGCCTTCAGCCGCAACACCTGGCAGCTCAACGGCTCGCTGCACGCCTGGAACCTCGGCCTCAACGGCCAGGCCCCCAAGCAGGTCGAGTCCTTCGAGGTGCTCATCGACAAGCTGATGACCCAAGGCGCGACCACCCTCGACCCGGCCAAGCGCCGCGAGATCTACGTGCAGTTCCAGAAGGTCGTGGCCGAGAACCTGCCCTTCATCTACACCGTAGCCCCGGCGTACAACCCGGCCCGCAACGCCCGGTTGGGCGGCCTGTTCCCCAAGGCACAGCTCAACTCCATCGTGGGCCAGTTCCCCTACATCGAGACGGTCTTTACCAAGGAGTAAGCCTCCTTGGGCATAGGGGGGCGGCGTATGCCGCCCCCCAAACCCTAGAACCATGTGGAACTATATCGCCCGTCGTTTCTTGCAGCTCATACCGACCTTTGTAGGGGCTACGATCCTGGCCTTCGTGATCATTCAGATCGCCCCCGGGGACGCGATCACCCGTTTCGAACTGGACCCCACGGTCGAGCGTGAGCAGATCGAGCGGCTGAGGCAGCAGTTCGGCCTCGACCAGCCGGTGCCGGTGCAGTACGCCAAGTGGCTCAGCGGCGTGCTGTTTCAGGGCTACTTGGGGATTTCGCTGGACTACCGCAGCGACGTTTGGAGCGTGATCCGGCAGCCCATCCTCAACTCGATGGTGCTGGTGGTCCTCTCGACGCTGTTGATTTTCGCCGTAGCCATCCCCATCGGGGTGTACTCCGCCGTGCGCAAGTACTCCCTGGGGGACCGTACCCTGACCTTTCTGGCCTTCTTCGGCCTGGCCATCCCCAATTTCTTCTTCGGCCTCATCATGCTCTACTTCGCCATCTGGGTAAACGACAACGTGGGCAGGCCCGTTCTCCCGATCGGGGGGATGACCTCCCAGGAGATCGGCGGGGTGCCCTACCTGGAGGCCCCGTGGTGGCAGCGCACCCTCGACGTGCTGTGGCACTCGATCCTCCCGGTGATCGTGCTCTCGACCTCCGGCATGGCGGGGCTGGTGCGGATCATGCGCGGGCAGATGCTCGAGGTGCTCTCGCAGGACTTCGTGCGAACCGCGCGGGCCAAGGGGGTCGCCGAGCGCATGGTGATCTACAAGCACGCCCTGCGCAACGCGGTCATCCCCATCGTCGCGGGGATCGGCGGGCTGCTGCCGGGGCTGATCGCCGGGGCGGGGCTGGTCGAGGTGGTGATGGCCTGGCCCGGCATCACGCCCGCCTTCCTGCAGGCGGTGTCGGCCATCGACATCTACGTGATCATGGGCCTCATCACCATCAGCACCTTCTTGCTCATCATCGGCAACCTGATCTCCGACCTGCTCCTGGCCTGGGTTGACCCCAGGATTCGCTACAACTAGAGGCGGTTATGACTCGCAAGATCGAAGCCAAGCCGCAAGGGGCAGTCGAAAGCCGGAGTTTCTTTCAGGAGGCCTGGACCCGCTTCCGCCGTCACCCCCTGGCCCGTCTGGGCGGCGGGGTGCTGCTGGTGCTCTACCTCGGCGCCTTATTCGCCGACTTCTTAGCCCCCTACCCGGAGACCAAGAGTTTCCGCGACCTCACCTTCTCCCCACCCACCGTCATCCACTGGCGCGACGACAACGGCCGCCTGACCCGCCCGTACATCTGCGCCGTCGAGCGCAAGCGCAACCTCGAGACCTTCAAGCTCGAGTTCGTGCAGGACTGCTCCCAGAAGTACGTGATCAACTTCTTCGTGCAGGGGGAGCCCTACAAGTTCTTGGGCTTCATCCCCGCCAACCTGCGCCTGATGGGCGGGGACTGGCTGCAGAACGAGCAGGCCTACCTCTTCCTGTGGGGCTCCGACGACTTCGGCCGCGACCTGTGGGGCCGCATCTGGTACGGGGCGCGCGTCAGCCTGACGGTGGGCATCTTCGCCACCGCGCTGGCCCTGCTCATCGGCGTGTTCATGGGCAGCCTGTCGGGCTTCTTCGCCGGCAAACCCCTCACCCTGAGCGTGGGGCTGCTCAACCCGGCGTACCGTAAGTTCCTCGCCAGCAGCCCCCTGCCCAACCTGCTCAAGACCCTGGCCTGGCTGGCGCTGTGGGGCGGCCTGGCCTGGCTGATCTGGGTCACGGTCAGCGGGTTCCTGGCGACGAGCCGGGGCCTCGAGGCCGCCGTCTTCGGGGTAGTGGGGATCGGGCTGCTGATAGCCATCGGCTACGCCATCCTGTTCCCGGTCGTCAAGATCGACCTCGACACCGTCATCATGCGCGCCACCGAGGTCCTGGCGGCCATCCCCGACCTCTTTTTGCTCATCACCCTCTCGGTGCTCATCCCGCAGGGCATCCCCCCGGCGATGCGCTTCTACCTGGTCATCTGCATCCTCTCCTTCGTCAACTGGGGCGGCCTGGCGCGGGTGATGCGCGGCCAGATCCTCCAGCTCCGCGAGATGGAGTACGCCCAGGCTGCCCAGGCCATGGGGGCTTCGGACGCTCGGGTGATCGCCCGGCACATCCTCCCCGGCACCTTCACCTTCCTGATCGTCAACGTTACGCTGGCGATCCCCGGCTTCATCCTGGCCGAGTCGGGGCTCTCGTTCATCGGCCTGGGGATCCAGGACCCGGCCTCCTCGTGGGGCCTGCTGCTCAACAAGGCCCAGGCCCAGGGCATCACCGCCTTCGTGGACCGGCCGTGGATGCTGATCCCGGGGCTGTTCATCTTCGCCGCCATCTTGTGCTTCAACTTCATGGGCGACGGCCTGCGGGACGCGCTCGACCCCAGGGCCAAGCGTTAGCGCCGCACGGGTGCCCCTCTGCCCGGAGGCGGGGGGTACTCGGTCGTCTGGCGGGTAGAATGGTTGGAAAAAGCCTTTGGCTATGGGCTCAAAGCTTTATTTTTCTCCCGTCATGGCGTATAACCTATGCAGAGTTTATGCGGTAGAATGCTGAAGATACACCCAAGGAGTTCGGATGGACGATAAGCGACTGCTCGAGGTCAAGGACCTGAAGGTTCACTTCTTCACCGACGACGGCGTGGTTAAAGCCGTGGACGGTGTTTCCTTTCATATCGACAAGGGCGAGACCCTGGCCGTGGTGGGCGAGTCGGGCTCGGGCAAGAGCGTGACCAGCCTAGCGATCATGCGCCTGATCCCCAACCCCCCGGGGCGCATCGTGGGCGGGGAGATCCTCTTCCGCGGCAAGGACGGGCAGGTCAAGGACCTCGCCAAGCAGGACGAGGCCTCCATGCGCAAGATCCGCGGCAACGACATCGCCATGATCTTCCAGGAGCCCATGACCTCGCTCAACCCCGTCTACACCGTGGGCGACCAGATCGCCGAGGCCATCGTGCTGCACCAGGGCAAGAGCAAGAAAGAAGCCCTCGAGCTCTCCGCCGAGATGCTCGACCTCGTGGGCATCCCCGAGCCCCGCAAGCGGTTGTCGAACTACCCCCACCAGATGTCGGGGGGCATGCGCCAGCGCGTCATGATCGCCATGGCGCTCTCCTGCAACCCCTCCCTCCTCATCGCCGACGAGCCCACCACCGCGCTCGACGTGACCATCCAGGCGCAGATCCTCGAGCTGATGTACAAGCTGCAGGAAGAGATCGGCATGAGCATCCTCTTCATCACCCACAACCTCGGCGTGGTGGCCGAGATGGCCGACCGGGTGGTGGTGATGTACGCCGGGCGGGCGGTGGAGGAGGCCGACGTCACCCCCACCTTCAAGCGCCCCAAGCACCCCTACACCATGGGCCTGCTGAACTCGGTGCCCCGCCTCGACCTCGCCGCCGAGCACCAGCAGCGCCTCGAGGCCATCCCCGGCAACGTGCCCAACCCCCTGCGCCTGCCCTCGGGCTGCGCCTTCCACCCCCGCTGCAAGTACTTCCAGGCCGGCCGCTGCGACACCGACATCCCGCTGCTGCAGGACACCGGCGGCGGCCACATGGTGCGCTGCGTGCGCTGGGCCGAGATCCAGGCCGAACAGGGGGTGACCGCGTGAGCGTGCCGACCCCCAAAGCCGCCGCGACCGAGAACCTGGTCGAGGTCAAGAACCTCAGGAAGTGGTTCCCCATCCGTGGCGGCATCCTGAGCCGTGTGGTGGCCAACGTCAAGGCCGTCAACGACGTGAGCTTCAACGTGCGCAAGGGCGAGGTGCTGGGCCTGGTGGGCGAGTCGGGCTCGGGCAAGACCACCGTCGGCCGCACCATCCTGCGCCTGATCGAGCCCACCGACGGCACCATCAAGTTCGCCGGCAACGACATCACCCGCATCCCCAAGCCGGAGCTGCGCACCTACCGCCGGAAGATGCAGATCATCTTCCAGGACCCCTTCGCCTCCTTGAACCCGCGCATGACGGTGGGCGACATCATCGCCGAGCCGCTGGTGATCCACAACCTCGAGGGCTCCGCCCAGGCCCGCACCGAGCGGGTGGCCGAGCTCTTGCAGCTCGTGGGCCTCAACCCCGACCACATCCGCCGCTACCCGCACGAGTTCTCCGGCGGCCAGCGCCAGCGCATCGGCATCGCGCGCGCCCTGGCGGTGCGCCCCGAGTTCATCGTGGCCGACGAGCCGGTCTCGGCGCTCGACGTGTCGATCCAGGCCCAGGTGGTCAACCTCCTGCAAGACCTCAAGGAGCAGCTCGGCCTCACCGTGCTCTTCATCGCCCACGACCTGGCGGTGGTGGAGTACATCTCCGACCGCATCGCCGTGATGTACCTGGGCAAGGTGATGGAGCTCGCCACCTCCAGGGACCTCTACCGCTCGCCCAAGCACCCCTACACCGAGGCGCTGCTGTCGGCCATCCCCATGCCCGACCCCACCCTCAAGCGCGAGCGCATCGTGCTGCAGGGCGACATCCCCAGCCCCATCAACCCCCCCTCGGGCTGCGTGTTCCGCACCCGCTGCCGCTACGCCATCAAGGAGTGCGCCGAGACCGTGCCCGAGCTGCGCGAGGTCGCCCCCGGCCACTTCAAGGCCTGCATCCGCGACGACATCCTGTGAACACCGGCGCTCGGTAGCCAAACGCTGAGCGCGAGACGCTGGAGGGGCAGGCACAGGGCCTGCCCCTCCCTTCTCTAGCCGAAGCCCGGAACTTTTCTCATCGGGCCTTACTGCTGGGGTGTTTTACTTGGCTCATGAAACAGCACCTGTTGGCCGCGCTCACGCTCTCCTTGGGGATCTCTCTCGCGCAGGAAGCCACCGTCTACCGCGGTTTCGCCGAGGTGCGCCAGCCGGTGACGCTGCCCGCGGGCACCTGGACCTGGGAGCCCTCGCAGGCGGTGGTGCAGAGCCTGATCGCGGGGACGCTCGAGCTCAGCGGCGTGGAGGAACTGTCGCGCCTGGTGCAGGTGCTGCCCCCGAGCAGCCCCCTGGCCGCGTACAGGGGCAAGAAGGTGCAGTTCTACTGGGAGGGGCGGTGGCGCGAGGCCACCGTCGTTGACCCTGACCGGCCCATCTTCGAGTTCGAGGGCCGCTACCTCACCGCCCTGCCCGGCCTCGTCGCCTACCCCGACCCCAGCGGGCTGCGCCCGGGCCCCGCGGCCCGCGTCACCTTCCGCTACCAGGGCGGCGGCGCGGCCAGCCTCAGCTACCTCAGCCGGGGGCTGGGCTGGAAGCTGTACTACACCCTCGAGGGCGTGGACCTGACCGGCTGGGCCGCCCTGGAGAACCGCCTGGGCCAGCCGATGGAGTTCAAGCAGGTCGAGCTCGTCGCCGGGAGCGTGCCGGTGCTCGAGGGCGGCTTCGACCAGCCCGTCCCCGCCCCGCAGGCGCTGGAGTCGCGGGCGCCCGCGATGGACAAGGCCGGCGCCGACTTCGTGGGCGAGGCCGGGGGCACCTACCGCTACCGCCTGCCCGGGGCCCTCACCCTCGACCTCGTCGCCCGGACCCCCGGCGAGGCCGACCCGCCGCTGGAGACCTACGCCCAGAGCCCGGCCTACCGCTTCGAGTCGCTGGAGAAGCGCGTCAGCCAGACCCACGTCGCGGGCAA
>NZ_QXDL01000082.1:0-16853 GCF_003574345.1 Calidithermus terrae | reverse complement strand
GCGGCGGGGGCAAGGGGGCGCTGGCCCAGGGCGGGGGCTTCGACCTCGAGAAGGCCTTCGCGGGGCTCGAGGGCGCTCTCACGGGCCTGCCCCAACCTTGAAACCGGACCCGCCGGGCAGGGCGCCTTGACCAAGGCGCCCCCAACCCGGTCAAAAATTAGAACCTCATCACCCCGTTGTGACAAATAGCCTCGCGGGTGGCTCGGCCCGTTTTACAGTTGGGCTGAAGCCATGCAGTCCCAATCGCCGTACCACACCGTTGAAGCCCCCCCGGCGCTGAGGGGGCCGTTCTGGCTCGAGCGCTTTTTCCCGATGGTCGTGCTCTTCATCGCCGTCACCAGCCTGTTAGGGGTTATCGCGCTCAACCGCTACGTGGACGACTGCCAGAGGGCCGCTGCCCTGGTCGAGCACGTGCGGGCCGAGGCTTACGCGCTGAGGGCGCTGGAGGTCGAGACCGCCCAGGTCTGGCGCCCGGAGCCGAGGGCGGCGCTGGAGCAGACCAGCCGCCACGCCCGCCTCGACCTGGACGCGCTCTCCCGTCTGGTGCGGCAAGGCGGCTGGCTCGACCGCTGGCTCACGCCCCCGGACGTGGGCTCCGTGGCCGCCCGCGTGCAGGCCGCCTGGGAGAGCTACGAGGCCGCGGTGCGGATCAGCATGGACCGCCAACGGCTCGAGCCCGCCCCCGGCCCGTCGGGCTTGAGCTTCGCCGCGCTCGAGGAGGCGCTCGAGGGCGCCGCACGGCGGTACGCCGGCCTGGCCGCGCGCGCGCGGGAGGTCGCCGACTTGGCTACGGTCCTGCTCAGCTTCTCCGCGACCTTGCTGCTGCTGGGGATGGTCCACCGGATCGACCGCATCCGGCGCATCGGGCTGATGGCGGCCACCGAGCAGCGCCTGATGCGCAAGGGCGTCGAGCGCTTCCGGGCCCTGGTGCAGCACGCCTCCGACATCATCGTGCTGATGGACCGTGACGGGGTCATGCGCTACGTGAGCCCGGCGGTGGAGAAGGTGCTCGGCTTCGCGGCCGAGGAGCTGCTGGGCAAGAACGTGCGGGAGATCCTGCACCCCGACGACCGCCCCCGCGCCCGCGAGGGGCTGGCCTGGACGCTCGAGCACCCCGGCGCCCCCTACCAAGCCGAGCTGCGCCTGCGGCACCGCGACGGGGGCTGGCGCCACGTGGAGCTGCGCGGCACCAACCGCCTGGCCGACCCCGAGGTTCGGGGCGTCGTGCTCAACGTGCGCGACGTCACCGAGCGCAACCAGGCCCAGGAGGCGCTGCGGCAGAGCGAGGCCACCTTCCGCATGCTCTTCGAGGACCACCCGCTGCCCATGTGGGTCTACCACCGCCAGACCCTGCGCTTTTTGGCGGTCAACCAGGCGGCGCAGGACAAGTACGGCTACAGCCGCGAGGAGTTCCTGGGCATGACCATCCTCGACATCCGGCCCCCCGAGGAGGGCGAGGCGGTGCTGCAGGACGTCCGGCAGGAGCGGCCGCGGCTCCAGCACTCCGAGGGGTGGAGGCACCAGCTCCACGACGGGCGCGTCATCGAGGTGGAGATCGTCTCGCACACCCTCGAGTTCGAGGGCCACGACGCGGTGCTGGTCGTCGCCCACGACGTCACCGAGCGCAAGCGGCTCGAGCGCCAGCTCACCCGGCAGGCCTTCTACGACCCCCTCACCGGCCTCGCCAACCGCACCCTCTTCACCGAGCGCCTCGAGCAGGCCCTGGCCCGCTCGCTGCGCCGGGGCAAGCCGGTGGCGCTGCTCTTCCTGGACCTCGACCGCTTCAAGCTGGTCAACGACAGCCTGGGCCACGAGAAGGGCGACCAGCTTTTGGTGGAGGTGGCCCGCCGCCTGCGCGGCTGCCTGCGCGGGGAGGACACCGCCGCGCGGCTGGGCGGGGACGAGTTCACGGTGCTGCTGGAGGAGGTGCCCAACGCCGAGGTGCCCCGCCAGGTGGCCGAGCGCATCAACCAGGCCCTGGAGGTGCCCTTCGTGCTCGAGGGGCAGGAGGTCTTCGTCAGCGCCAGCATCGGCATCGCCCTGGGCAGCGGCGTGGGGCAGAGCGCCAGCGACCTGCTGCGCGACGCCGACATCGCGATGTACCGCGCCAAGAACCACGGCCGCGCCCGCACCGAGGTCTTCGACGCCAGCATGGGCGCGCAGGCCTCGGAGTACCTGCGGCTGGAGAGCGACCTGCGCCGGGCGCTCGAGCGCGGGGAGTTCCGGGTGTTTTACCAGCCGCAGTACGACCTCAAGAGCGGGAAGGTCGTGGGCCTGGAGGCCTTGGTGCGCTGGGAGCACCCCGAGCGCGGCCTGGTGCCGCCCGCCCAGTTCATCCCCATGGCCGAGGAGACCGGCCTGATCGTGCCCATCGGGCGCTGGGTGCTCGAGACCGCCTGCCGCCAAGGCAAGGCCTGGCAGGAAGCCTACCCCCACCACGCCCCCCTGGCCGTGGCGGTCAACCTCTCCATGCGGCAGTTCCGCCACCCCCGGCTGGTGGAGGAGGTGGCGGAGGTGCTCGAGCAGACCGGCCTGCCCCCGCAATTGCTCGAGCTCGAGATCACCGAGAGCGTGGTGATGGACGACGCCGAGGCCACCGTCGCCACGCTGGGCCGCCTCAAGGCCCTGGGCGTGCAGCTCGCCATCGACGACTTCGGCACCGGCTACTCCAGCCTGGGCTACCTCAAGCGCTTCCCCGTCGCGGTGCTCAAGATGGACCGCGCTTTCGTGCGCGACCTCACCGAGGCCGGCGGCGACCAGGCCATCGTCAGCGCCGTGATGGGCCTCGCCCGCGCCCTGCGCCTGCGCGTGGTGGCCGAGGGCATCGAGACCGCCGACCAGCTCGAGCAACTGCGCGCCCTGGGCTGCGACATGGGCCAGGGCTACTACTTCGCCAGGCCCATGCCCGGCCCCGCCGTGAGCGCCCTGCTCGAGGCGCCGGGCTCGAGGATGCAGCCGAAGTAGCGGGCGGCGGGTGGCAATAGGCTCGTGGCTCATGGTGGACGGCGGTAAGCTTTCAGCCGTCAGCTTGTGGACCGTAGCGCGAGGAGAGGGCGGGCACGGGGGCCCGCCCCTACGGCATACGTTTGGCGTTTGGCTATCGACCCTAGACCCCATATCGTAAGCCCGTATGCCCTGGATCACCCTCGACCTCGACGGCACCCTGGCCGACTGGCCCTTCCGCCACTGCGTGGGCCCGCTGCTGCGGCCCTATTTCCAGCGCCACCCGGACGCCTGGGCCCTTCGTCACCGCGAGTTCGTGGGCCGGATGGCCTCGGCCGAGCCGGTGCGGGCCTTCGACTGGGACGACATCCACGCGGTGATCTGCCGGGAGCTTGGCCTGGAGCCCTTCCCCAGCGTGCGCGAGCTGGTCGAGGCGGCGCAGTACGACCCCGCGCTGCTGTTCCCCGACGTGGCCCCGGCCGTCGGGCTGTGGCGCGAGAGGGGCTGGAAGATCGCGGTCGCCACCAACGGCTACGCGCTTTACCAGGGGGTGATCCTCGAGCGCCTGGGCTTCGCCTACGACCTCATGCTCGCCCCCGACCGCTGCGGCTACGTCAAGCCCCAGCCCGAGTTCTGGCGCGGGCTCGACGGGGAAGAAACGGTGCACGCGGGCGACATCCTCAGCCAGGACGTGTGGGGCGCCAACGCCGCCGGGATCAAGGCGGCGTGGGTGTGGCGCACCATGCCCGAGGAGTGGGCGGTGATCCCGGCGGCCGAGCGGGCGCGGCGCCCCGAGCTGGGGGCGATCCTCGAGCGCGAGCTGAAGCTGGAGCTCGAGTCCCACGGCAAGCCGGCGAACGCCCCCGCCCACCTGCCCCGCCCCGACTGGGTGGTCGCCGACCTGCTCGAGCTGGCTCAAGCCATGTCCTGAACAGCAATTTTCCCCACTTGCCCGCCTTTCGATTTAGGCTTTTGCTTAATCCTTTGGCGGAGGCTTTACGCCGGGCGCATAATCGGGGCAGAGGAGGGGGAGCAATGTACGGGCTGAACGAAAAAGACTTCCAAGTGAGCCAACTGCGCCGCCAAGAGTACCTGCGCGAGGCCGAGCAAGCCCGCGAGGTGAAGGCCTACCTGGCCCAAACCCGCCCCTGCCGCACCTGGCGCTTCCGCCTCGCCGAGACCCTGCTGGGGGCGGCCACGCGCCTGAGCCCCTACCACCGCGAGCTGATCCGGGGCCTGGGGGTGTCCGGGGTAAGCTTGCGCTAGGAGCCCCGTGGTCAACATCCACCTCTCCGCCGAGGACCTCGCCCGCGTCCGCTTCGCCTTCAGCACGCTGTGGGAGGCGGTGGCGAGCTACCGCGCCCTGCGCAGGCCGGAGAAGTACCCGCTGCACCTGCCCTGGATCCGCGAGGCCCGCGAGGCGCTGGAGGGGGCCGACCTGGGGCCGCTCGAGGCGCTGGTGGCGATGGGGGGGTACCCCGACTTCCTCACCCCCCCGCCCACCACGCCCCTGCCCGACTTCGCCGCCGAGGTCGAGCACCTGCTCCAGACCCCCCACGAGCTCGTCGCGCAGGACATCCGCAACGTCCTGGAGAGCTGGCCGCAGGCGGTCACCCCCGCGCTGCGCGAGGGCTTCGAGCCCTACCTGCGCGACCCCCGCGGCTCGCTCGAGCGCCTGGCCGACACCCTGCACCTCTACTGGGAGCGCACCCTGGCCCACCACTGGACGCGCCTGCGCACCCTGCTCGAGGCCGACGTGATGTACCGCGCCCGCATCTTCGCCCTGGAGGGCCCCGAAAAGCTCTTCAACGAGCTCCACCCCGCCCTGCGCTACCAAAACCGCACCCTTCAGATCGTCAAGCACGGCTGGGACAGCGAGATCGACCTCTCGGGCCGCGGGCTGCTGCTGATCCCCTCGGTCTTCGCCGACCACACCCTGATGTTCGAGCCCCCCTGGCAGGAAACCCTACAATACGGCGCTCGAGGCACCGCCGGGCTGTGGTGCCCCGAACCGCCCCCGGCGGCGGAGGCGCTCGAGAAGCTGCTGGGCCACAACCGCGCCCGGCTGCTCAAGTACCTGGTCACGCCCTCCACCACCCGCGAACTGGCCTACCTCTTCGACGTCAGCCCCAGCGCCGTCTCGCAGCACCTGGGCTGGCTGCGCGAGACGGGCCTGGTCGCCACCCAGCGCCACGGCAAGAGCGTGTTCTACAAGCTCAGCCCCATCGGGGAGAGCCTGCTCGAGGCGTACGGGGAGTTGGAGAGGCCGCTGGCGCTGGTGATTTAAGGGGTGAACGCGGGTCGTACGTCGTACGTCCTACGCCGTACGCAAAACGCAAGACGCAAGACGCAAGACGCTGACAACTGGTGGCGGATAGCTGCGTCAGGGGAAAGGTTCGCCGGATGATCGGTGCGAGGGATTGACATGGCCGCTACGCCGACCAAAATCAATTGGTTCCGGATGCGCCAGCTCGCCGTAGAGGTCGAGCAGCTCAAGGCCTCGGGTCGATGGACGCTAGCCGAGTACCGCCGGATCAACCGTGAAGCTGTGGCCGCGGGCGGCGACGCCCCTGGCGCTCGCGACTGGCTGCTGCAGGAGGCGGACCCTGCCTGGCACAAGCAGTTAGTGCGGGCTGTGCTATAGCCTTAGACCAACCCTCTCCTCGAGGAACATCCACAGGGCACCTCGAGGGGTTTTTGTGCCTCCGCAGTAGCCAACCGTGCCGAACCTTACGAACCTTACAGCACTGGTTCATCCCCGCGTGTGCGGGGAAAACAACCCCCTCCCGTGACCAGGCGGGAGGGGCATCGGTTCATCCCCGCGTGTGCGGGGAAAACAACCCCCTCCCGTGACCAGGCGGGAGGGGCATCGGTTCATCCCCGCGTGTGCGGGGAAAACGCACATCGAGCAGGGCTCCGAGTGGAGCCTGAGCGGTTCATCCCCGCGTGTGCGGGGAAAACTACAACGAGTACGGCGTCGAGATCTTCGCCAACGGTTCATCCCCGCGTGTGCGGGGAAAACCCGGGGCATTACTGATCACCTCCCGTGGCGGGCGGTTCATCCCCGCGTGTGCGGGGAAAACTGCTCCTGCTCGCGGGCCCGGCGGATGGCCGCCGGTTCATCCCCGCGTGTGCGGGGAAAACGACCTCAGCACGCTGGAGCTGCCCTCCCGGCAGCGGTTCATCCCCGCGTGTGCGGGGAAAACCGGGTGGAGTGGCGGGAGCTGCGGGCCTGCGACGGTTCATCCCCGCGTGTGCGGGGAAAACCCCAAAAACTCCTCCAGCCACTCCTTCGCGGTCGGTTCATCCCCGCGTGTGCGGGGAAAACTTGCCGGTCGGCCCGGCGGCGACGACGTCCACCGGTTCATCCCCGCGTGTGCGGGGAAAACTCGGGCCTCAACGTGCCCACCGCCACCGTGCCCGGTTCATCCCCGCGTGTGCGGGGAAAACCGGGTGGCCCGCGTCGAGGGTTCCGCCACTTTCGGTTCATCCCCGCGTGTGCGGGGAAAACCCTTGATGAAGGCCAGACCGTAGGCGTCGTCTCGGTTCATCCCCGCGTGTGCGGGGAAAACAGGGATAGGTCTATAGCGAGTGGGGCTCGGTCCGGTTCATCCCCGCGTGTGCGGGGAAAACAAGGTCGTTGTGACCTGGGCGGGGGCGACCGTCGGTTCATCCCCGCGTGTGCGGGGAAAACGGTTTGCTGCGTAATCCGTGGTTCGACCCCGCTCGGTTCATCCCCG
Organism: Calidithermus terrae; assembly: GCF_003574345.1. Lineage (NCBI taxonomy): Bacteria > Thermotogati > Deinococcota > Deinococci > Thermales > Thermaceae > Calidithermus > Calidithermus terrae. Next base: position 10,170 of record NZ_QXDL01000082.1, on the reverse strand, counting down.
CGTGTGCGGGGAAAACCTACGAGACTTCTTGATCTTTGCGATATCCATCGGTTCATCCCCGCGTGTGCGGGGAAAACACTTGGTTCTACCGAGAAAAACTGCCCCTCGAGCCCCCCGAAGTGTCTCGAGCCGGTTTTCAAGGATCACCAACCCCTAGGGTCGATGGACCCATCCTAGCACCGGGCGGGCGCTCACAGCCTCGAGGCCAGGTTGTCGCGGCGGAACAGGCGGAAGGCCAGGGTGAGCACCAGGGCGTTGAGGGCCCAGACCGCCAAGCCCAGCAGCAGGACTAGGCCGGTGCTGACGTACATCACGCCGGTGGCCTGCCCGATCACCAGGGCCACCACCGGCAGCACGATCACCCCGCCGAGCTGCATGGCCTCCTGGAAGGTGTTCACGCGGGCCGAGACCAGCACGGTCACGCCCAGGCTGAGCGCGGCCACGGCGGGGCCCAGCCACAGCGCGAGCGCGGCCCACAGCCAGTTGGGGAAGAGCAGCCGGCCCAGCAGGTTCCAGGCTACGAGGTTGCCCACCGCGCTGTAGACCGCGAAGCCCAGCAGCCCGATGAGCACGGCGGCCAGCCAGGGGGAGAGGGCCTTGGCGAGGAAGAGCTCGCGGTCGGAGGTGGGGGTGTAGAACAGGGCCTCGAGGGTCTTGCGCTCCTTCTCCCCGGCGAAGCTGTCGGCGGCGATCACCGAGGAGACCATCAGCGGCAGGATCAGGTAGAGCGGGGCGAAGAAGTAGACCAGCGCCAGCACCACGACCTGCTGCGCGGGGCTGTAACCCGCCACCGAGGCCCTGAGGGCGGCGGGGGCGCGCTCGAGGAAGGTCTGGAGCTCGGAGAGGGTGTTGCCGGGGAGGTTGGTGAGCTGGGGGGCGAAGCTCACCAGCAGCGGCAGCAGCACCAGCATCACGACGGGCACCAGCACGATGGGGATCATCACCCCGCGGCTGCGGGTGACGGCCAGCAGGTCCTTGCGCAGCACGGCGAACAGGGCGTCGCGGTTCACGGGGCCTCCTCGGCGTGCAGGGCGAAGTAGACGTCCTCGAGCGAGGGCTCCTCCAGGCTCACCCGGTACAGCCCGACCCCGCCCGCGGCCAGGCGGCTCACCAGCACGGGGACTTCCTCGCGCCGGACGCCGGGCACCGCCAGGCTGCCGTTCTCGAGCCGCTCGGCCTTGGGCAGCAGGCTCAGGGCGGCGGGCAGGGCGGCGGGGGTGACCTCGAGCACCAGCCGCACGCCGCCCAGCCGCCGGGCCAGCTCCTCCGGGGTGCCGATGGCCCGCAGCCGGCCCCGCTCGAGCACCGCCACCCGGTGGCAGAGCAGCTGGGCCTCGGCCAGGTTGTGGGTGGTGAGGAAGACCGTGCGCCCGGCGGCCTGGAGCCCGCGGATGAGCTCGTGGACCTCGCGCGCGGCCACGGGGTCTAAGCCGGAGGTGGGCTCGTCGAGGAAGATCAGCTCGGGGTCGTGCAGGAGCACCCGCGCCAGGGCCAGCCGCTGCTTCATGCCCTTGCTGTAGCCGCCCACCCGCTCGTCGGCCCGCCCGGCCAGGCCGAACTGCTCGAGCAGCTGCGCCGCGCGGGCGCGGGCCTGGGCGGGGCTCAGGCCGTAGAGCCGGGCGTAGATCTCGAGGTTCTCCCGGGCGCTGAGCCGCTCGTCCACGGCGGGGGTCTCGGTGAGCACGCCGGTGCGGCGGCGCAGGGCGGGGCCGTCGCGGGTGGGGGAGAGGCCCAGCACCACGGCCTGGCCGGAGGTGGGCTCGAGCACCCCGTTCAAGAGGCGCACGGTGGTGGTCTTGCCCGCGCCGTTGTGGCCCAAAAAGCCGAAGACCTCGCCCTGCGCGACCTCGAGGCCCAGCCCGTCGAGGGCCAGGGTCTCGCCGAAGCGGCGGCTGAGCTGGTGGGCCTGGATCACGGGGTTCATAGGGGTTCGCCGAGGCGGGGCACCCAGCGGGGCACGCGGCGGCAGTAGTCGGCGTACGCCGCCCCGAAGCGCCGCCTCAGGTTAGGTTCCTCGTAGAAAATGACGAAGAGATGAAAGGCCGACAAGACCAGCAGGGCGTACAGCAGCAGCCTCCACGAGCCGAAGAGCAGCGCCTCGCCCAGCAGCATCAGCCCCACGCCCAGGTACATGGGGTTGCGCACCCGGCGGTAGAGCCCCTGCACCACCAGTGTTTTGGGCGGGTCGAGGGGGGCCGGGGTGCCGCGCCCGCGGGCCGCGAAGTCCCACACGCACCCCAGGTAGACCGCGGCGCCCAGGGCGACGGGCAGCAGCCCCAGCCACTGCCAGGCGAGGGCGGGGCGGGGGTAGCTCCAGCCCAGCAGCCACAGGGGGACCCACAGCACCACCGTGGCGGGGGCCACCAGGGTGAAGAGCAGGGCCTTGAGCCAGACCATAGCGCCCTTCAGCTCGAGGCGGCGGCGCTGGACTGGTGGTCCTGCTCGAGCGCCTCGAAGGCGATCACGGCGGCCAGCGCGGCGACCTCGAGCGGCGCGGCGGTGGACAGGCGCACGTCCTTGCCGTCCACGCGCCCCCCGATGCGCCCGCTGAGGCGGTTGGGCACGGTGGTCTTGAGGCTCACATTGGCCGCCGGGCTGCTGTCATCCAGCCGAACGCGGGGGTATGAGATGCCATTCATAACTATCGTGCCACCTGCAAGCCCCGGACTTCAGTCCGAGGTAGATGACGTCGTGCCCGATCCTCGGGCCGCCCAGCCGCCCGGTGAAGCGGGTGCGGCCGAGCTCGAGGCGCAGGTCCTTGCCGAGGGTGGCCCCGCCCAGGCGCAGGCTCAGGGCCTGGGGCCCCAGGGTGCCCCGCACGTCGAAGCCGGCGTGCCGCCCCCCCACCCGCCCGCTCACCCGGCCGTCGCCGACGCTGAGGTCTACGTCCTTGCCCTGGTGCGCCCCGCCGACGCGGCCCGTGAGGCGGGCGCCGTCCCAGGTCAGGTTGACGTCGTAGCCGGCGCTGAGGCCGCCGACCCTCCCGCTGACGCGCTGCTTGGTCATCTCAGTCCTCCTCCGCGGGGGCCTCGGGCTGGGCTTTCGCCCTCAGCCGCCCCGCCCTGCGCACCGACTCGCGCAGCACGAACTCGATCTGGGCGTTGACGCTGCGGAACTCGTCGTCGGCCCAGCGCTCGAGCGCCTCGTAGAGCTCGGGGTCGATGCGCAGGAGGAATTTCTTCTTCTCGGCCATAACTACACGGCTCGTGGCGGGTGGCCTGTGGCTTGCGGCTTACTCCGGGCCACGAGCCACCGGCCCGTCAGTACAAGCTGCCCGTGTTGATGATGGGCGAGGCCTCCGACTCGGAGACCAGGGCCACCAGCAGGTTGTTGACCATGGCGGCCTTGCGCTCCTCGTCGAGGTCCACCACCCCCTCGCTCTTGAGCTGCTCGAGGGCCTGCTTGACCATGCCCACCGCGCCCTCGACGATCTTCTGCCGCGCGGCGATCACCGCCTGGGCCTGCTGGCGGCGCAGCATGGCCTGGGCGATCTCGGGGGCGTAGGCCAGGTGGGAGATGCGGGCCTCGAGCACGTCGAGGCCGGCGATCTCGAGGCGCTTGTGCAGCTCCTTGCGCAGCTCGTCGCCCACCTCGTCGGGGTTGCCGCGCAGCGACTCGGTGCCGTCGTGGGTGTCGTAGGGGTAGCGGCTGGCGAGGGCGCGGATGGCGGTCTCGGACTGGATCGCCACGAACTCCTGGTAGTCCTCCACGTCGAAGGTGGCGCGGGCGCTGTCGGTCACGCGCCAGACGATCACCGCCGCGATCTCGATGGGGTTGCCCGTCGCGTCGTTGACCTTCAGCCGCTCGGAGTTGAAGTTGTTGACCTTCAGGCTCAGCTTCTGCTTCTTGGCGAAGGGGTTGACCCAGTACCAGCCGTCGCGGGTGATGCTGCCGGTGTACTTGCCCAAGAAGGTGAGGACGCGGGCCTCGTTGGGCTGCACCACCAGGAAGCCCCCCATCAGGATGAAGCTCAGCACGATCGCGCCCAGCCCGTACAGCAGCGTGGGCAGCTCGGCCTGCTCGTTCGCGCGGCTGCCGATGACCTCGAGGACGAAGTCGCGGAATTGCAGGCCGCCCCAACCCAGCAGCCCCAGCACCAGGATCAGGCCCAGAATCCCCGGCAGCGCCAGGGCCCTCTTCTCGCGGGTGACGTTCATACGGCCTCCTATAAGCGTTGGCGATGAGCGGTGTGGGTGTGTCTAGAGCGAAGCCTGCAGGAAGCGTACCACGGCCTCCAACAGGCCCTCCGCCAGCGGCAGCTTGGGGTCGCTGTAGGCGGCGATGTTGGCCTGGGGGTCGGCGGGGGCGCGCTTGAGCACGTGGTTCATGCCCTCGACGAGCACCTTCTGGGCCTTGGGGTTGCCGGCGGCCAGGGCCTCGGCCTCGGCGGGGCTCACCTGGAGGTCGGTGGTGCCCTGCACGACGAGCACCGGGACGTTGAGCTTGCCGATCTCCCGCGCGGGGTCGTGGCGGAAGACCGAGATTAAGTAGGGCTGCACGCTGGCGCGGAAGAGCTGCGCCGTGAGCTGCGGGGGGAGCTGGATGCTGGCCTCGGGCACGGCGCGCCCGGCCTCGAGCTCCTTCACCACCCGCTCGGCCTCCGGGTACAGGGCGGGAGGGAGCTGCGGCTTGAGCTGCTCGAGCAGGATCTGCCCCAGCGGCCGGCCCGGCCCCGCCAGCGAGACGAAGGCGTCGGCCCCGGCCCGCTGGGCGGCGAGCATCCCGATGAGCGAGCCCTCGCTGTGCCCGATCACGGCCCGCTTGCCGAAGCGCCCGTCGCGGCGCAGCCACTCGAGCCAGGCCGCCGCGTCCTCGACGAAGTTCTCCAGGCGCACGTCCTCCTCGCGGGCCAGCGCGCCGGCGCTCTTGCCGATGCCCCGCTTGTCCACGCGCAGGCTGGCGATGCCCCGCGCGGCGAGCCCCTCGGCCAGCAGCTTCAGGCTGTCGTTCTTCCCGGGGAGCAGCGGGCTGTTGCCGTCGCGGTCGGTGGGGCCGGAGCCGGGGTGGATGAGGGCCACCGGGTACGGCGGGTTGGCGGCGGGCAGCTCGAGGGTGGCGTAGAGCCTGCCGGTGGGGGTCTCGAGCACCACCTCCTGGGCGGCCTCGGCTTCGCCCAGCAGCCCGGCGGCTGCGGCGATGAACCCTACGACGATGGGGATGCGTGCCATGATGCCTCCTGTTAGCAAAATGATATCACTTTGAAAGTGGATGTCAACGCCGCGTCGGGAGGGGCCCGGCGCTCCGGGGGTCCTCAGCCCGGCCAAAGCTGCCCGGTTTAGCCTGGAACCGCTATGTGGAGCCGCGTCCTGAAGATCTACCGGCAGAACAGCGGCCGGCTGCTGCTGCTGTTCTTCGGGGTGCTCCTGCCGCTGTTGATCCTGGGCGACTTGGCCGAGGACGTCCTTCAGCGGGAGGACATGCGCCTCGACCGCTGGCTGAGCGAGCGCTTCAACGGCTTCGCCGCGCCCTGGCTCGACCAGGCCGCCCTCGCGCTGCGCTTCCTGGGCGGTGTGGAGGTGCTGGGCCCCTTGTCGCTGGCGATCTTCGCCTACTTCCTCTCCACCCGCCAGCCCTGGAAGGGCTGGTTCTTCGCCTTCGCCGTGGGGGGCGCGGCCGGGCTCAACCTCCTCGCCAAGGCCTTCTTCGGGCGCGAGCGCCCCGACCTCTTCACCCCGCTGGTGCTCGAGCCCAACTACAGCTTCCCCAGCGGCCACGCCACCGGCAGCGCGGCCTTCGTGAGCGCGCTCGTGGTGCTGGCGTGGTACACCCGCTGGCGCTGGTGGGCCGTGCTGCTGGGGGTGCCCTTCGCGCTGCTGGTGGGGGTCTCGCGGGTCTACGCCGGGGCCCACTACCCCTCCGACGTGCTGGGGGGCTGGCTGGCCTCGGTGGCCTGGGTGCTGGGCCTGCGCCAGGTGCTGCGCTCGCGCATCCGCCCGGCGCTCCCCCCTTCCGGAGAACGGGCGGGTTCATGAAGACCGGAAAGCGGCTTGTGCCCCCGGCGGGGCAGGTGTAGGCTTAATTCCCTATGGAGAAGCTGCTGGCCGTTTTGCCCCCAACGGAAGACCCCGAACGGGCGCTGAGCCAGCTGCTGCCCAAGCTCGCCAAGACCATCGCCTCCGAGATCCGCCGTGCCGAAACGCCCTCCACCGAGACTTTCCTGCTGCTTTTGATGAGCCAGGAACCGAGCAACGAACCCCCCAAAGCGGAAACTCCCGACCCCAGCGTTTACCTTGGGTAGCGGCAGGCCCGGCCCACCGGACCCCCTGGGCGGGGGCCTTGGGTGCCGCCTACTCCCGCACCTCGGCCACGTCCAGCCCGGCGTAGACCTGCTCGAGGGCGAGCGTCTCCCCAAGGCAGGGGACCTCGAACCCCCCGTCGTTGACGACCTCGCTCCACACCACGTTCCAGCGGGTCCGCTGGTAGACCTCCACCCGCTTCTCCTCCTGCGAGACCAGGGCGTAGGTCTTTAGGGTGGGGATCCTGAAGTAGGCCTCGAGCTTCTCCCGGCGGTCCTTGTCGGCGGTGGAGGGGGGGAGCACCTCGAGGATGAAGCAGGGCTGGTGGATCTCGTGGGCGCTGGGCTCGTCGGCGCAGCTAATCGCCACGTCGGGGTAGTAGTAGCGGTTGAGCGCCTTGACCCAGGTCTGCATGTCGTGGAAGGCGTAGCGGCAGCCTTTGGCCCGGGCTTTGGGCCGCAGGACCTCGTTGACGTTGGCCGCGATGTCGTTGTGCGCCTGGCTCTCCCCGGCCACCGCGTACACGAAGCCGTCGAGGTACTCGTAGCGCGAGCTGGTCTGCTTCCCCAGCTCGAGCCACTCCTCGCCTGCTCAGTCGGGCGGGGCGGGGCACGCTCGCGGGCATGGTCAGTGTGATTATAGTGCGGCCCTGCCGAGCGCCATGAGCCGTACGGCGTACGCGATACGCAAGACGCCAAACGCCGGGTGCGGGTCGTACGTCCTACGCCGTACGCGAGACGCTAAAGGCCGGGGTACGTCGCTGATCGATTGCCGGGTGTAGGGGCGAGCCCCCGTGCTCGCCTTTTCTCCTATAGCTTCCTGCCCTGTACAAACCCCTTCGTGGCAAGTAGACTATGAAGGTTGTGCTGTTGCCGTTCCTCCGAGCCGGGGAGAGGCAACCCATCCCCCGAAGAGGACAATATGGAACTCAGAAACATCGCGATCATCGCGCACGTGGACCACGGCAAGACAACGCTCGTGGACGCCATGCTCAAGCAGGCCAAGGCCCTCTCCCGCCACGACGTGGGGGGCGAGCGCATCATGGACTCCAACGACCTCGAGCGCGAGCGCGGCATCACCATCCTGGCGAAGAACACCGCCGTCGTGTGGAACGACGTCAAGATCAACATCGTGGACACCCCCGGCCACGCCGACTTCGGCGGGGAGGTCGAGCGGGCGCTGAGCATGGTGGACGGGGTGCTGTTGCTCGTAGACGCCGCCGAGGGCCCCATGCCCCAGACCCGCTTCGTGCTCAAGAAGGCCGTCGAGGCGGGGCTCAAGCCCATCGTGGTCATCAACAAGGTGGACAAGCGCGACGCCCGGCCCGACGAGGTCCTGAACGAGACCTTCGACCTCATGGCCGAGCTCGGCGCCTCCGAGGAACAGCTCGACTTCCCCTACCTCTACGCCGTCGGGCGCGAGGGCGCGGCCTGGCTGGGCGAGGCTAAGAAGGACGACCTCGAGGACCTCTTCCAGGTCATCCTGACCCACATCCCCGCCCCCCGCATCGAGGAGGGCCCCTTCCAACTGCGCGTCGCCAACCTCGACTACTCCAACTTCCTGGGCAAGATCGCGCTGGGCAAGGTGCACCGCGGCACCGTGCGCAAGGGCCAGGTCATCACCATCGTGGGCGAGCACGGCAACCGCGACGTCAAGGTGGTGGCGGCCTTCACCCACCAGGGCCTCGAGCGCCTCGAGGTCGAGGAGGTGACCCCCGGCGACATCGTGGCCATCGCGGGCATGGAGGGCGTGGAGATCGGCGACACCCTCGCCGCCAAGGAGGCCCCCGAGGCCCTGCCCCGCCTGGCGGTGGACGAGCCCACCGTCAGCGTCACCATGACCCCCAACACCTCGCCCTTCGCGGGCCGGGAGGGCAAGTTCGTCACCAGCCGCCAGATCCGCGAGCGCCTGATGAAGGAGCTCGAGACCAACGTCGCACTCCGCGTCATCGAGGTCACGCCCGACACCTTCGAGCTGCACGGGCGCGGCGAGCTGCACCTGAGCGTGCTGCTGGAGACCATGCGCCGCGAGGGCTTCGAGTTCAGCGTGGGCCAGCCCAGCGTGCTGCTGAAGGAGGTGGACGGCCAGGTGCACGAGCCCTACGAGTACCTGGTGGTGGACGTCCCCGAGGCCAAGTTCGGCCCCGTGATGGAGGCGCTGGGCACCCGCAAGGCCCAGATGGTGCACATGGAGCAGGAGCCAGGTCAGGTGCGCCAGCACCCCGGCGGAGCCGGTACCCCTGGCGGGCGCGTGCGCGCCGAATTCACCGTCCCGGCCCGGGCCCTCTTCGGCTTCCGCACCCTCTTCCTCACCCTCACCGCCGGCGAGGGCGTGATGAGCCACAACTTCCACAGCTACGGGCCGCACGTGGGCGCGCTCGAGACCCGCACCACCGGCAGCGCGGTGGCGATGGAGGCGGGCGTGGCCTTCGCCTACAGCCTCCACCGCCTGCAGGAGCGCATCAGCTTCTTCATCGACCCCGGCACCGAGGTCTACGTGGGCATGATCGTGGGCGAGAACTCCCGCGACAACGACCTCAACGTCAACGTCTGCATCAACAAGAAGCTCACCAACGTGCGGGCCGCCGGCTCCGACGAGAACATCCGCCTGATCCCCCCGCGCAAGTTCACGCTCGAGGAGGCCCTGGAGTTCCTGGCCCCCGACGAGCTGCTCGAGGTCACGCCCAAGAGCCTGCGGCTGCGCAAGCGGGTGCTCGACCCCTCCCAGCGCAAGCGGGCCGAGGTGGTCTGAGCCGGCAGTGAGCCAAACCGGAGCAGGGTTTCCCTGCTCTTTTTTCTTCTACAATGTGAACATGCCCCTCGAATCCCGGCTGGATAAAACCAAATTCGAGGTCACCACCTTCGACGGGATCGATCCTGCCGAGGACCTCAGGTTCTGGCTCAAGCAGACGCCCGAGGACCGTTTCCGCGGCATCGAATTATTGAGGCGGATGTTTTATGCAACTCAGAGCCCTGTACCCCGACTTCCGCGAGTTTTTGAGGTTGCTAAACGAGAACGGAGCTGAGTACCTGCTGATCGGCGGGTATGCCGTCGGTTACTACGGCTACGTGCGGGCTACTGCCGACATGGACGTGTGGGTTTCAACCAGTGCTGAGAATGCTGAACGTGTCCGGCAGGCACTCGCTCAATTCGGGTTTGCTGCCGACGCGAGCCAGATCCGTTTTGAGCCGGGGGACATATACCGCCTGGGCGTGCCTCCCTACCGCTTGGAGATTGTGACGGAGATTGACGGGGTGGAATTCGCCGAATGCTATGCCCGACGGGTGATGGTCGAAGTTGACGGCCTAGCGATCCCGGTCATCGATTTGCTGAGCCTGCGCAAGAACAAGCTGGCCAGCGGCAGGCCCAAGGACCTCGCCGACCTCGCGGCCTTGCCCGAGCCGGATGACTCCTGAACTCCGGAACGCCGGGTTGACTTGCCGCCGAGCGCTTGACGAGGCCCCATCGGGGCCTCGAGAATCACCCTCGAGGCCACCCTATGTCCCGACGTCTCGCCCTGCGAGAGGGCAATCTCTCCCCATCTTCCGCTGTCGAGGAATGGTCGAACTGGTCGGGCGGCGTGCGATTCAGCCCTGCCGAGCGCCAGATGCCCTCGAGCGAGGACGAGCTACGGGCTCTCGTGGCCCGGGCCCCCAGCGTGCGGGTGGTGGGGGCCGGGCACTCCTTCACGCCGCTGGTGCCCACCGAGCACCTGCTGCTCTCGCTGGACCGGCTCACCGGGCTGCTGGCCCACGACCCGCAGCGGCACACCGCCACGGTGTGGGGCGGGACGCGGCTGTACGAGCTCGGGCCCATGCTCCAGGAGGTCGGGCAGGCGCTGCCCAACATGGGCGACATCGACCGGCAGAGCATCGCCGGGGCGGTGAGCACCGCGACGCACGGCTCGGGGCTGGGGCTGGGGTCGCTCGCGGCG
>NZ_QXDL01000081.1:0-16953 GCF_003574345.1 Calidithermus terrae | reverse complement strand
CTTCAAGGAGGGGGAGGTGAGGGCTCGAGGGCCCTCGAGCCCTCACCTCCCCCTCCTTGAAGGGCAGGGGGTAGCACTGCATCCCCTCGAGGTAGTACCGGGCCTCCTCGGGACTCAGGAAGCGGGTGTGCTGGTCGTCGAGCTCGTCGTACATGGCGGTGATGAGCCCGTACAGCTCGCCCCAGCTCCGCACCTCGGGAAGGCGGGCGCGGTACTTCGCCCCCACCGCCCCCCAGTCCACCCCGTTGTAGGCGCTGTCCCAGTAGCGCTCCTGGACCAGCCGCCAGGCCTGCTCCAGGCGCAGCGCGTAGCCGTCGGGCTGGGCGAGGGCGCTCGCCAGGAAAAGGCCCAGGGCCAGCCAGCGGAGCGTCGCGCCCCTCAAGCGGCCCCTCCCCTGCCCCGCACCTCGGGGAGGGTCTGGCGGTAGGCCTCCTGCATCCGCTGGACGATGACCTCGAGGCACTTCTCGATGGCCTGGTCCAGGTCCTCGCCCGGGATCACCGGGATGCGCGCGCTGCCCGCGAGCTCGACGAGGTGGTTCTGGATCATGCGGATCTCGTCGAAGTGCCGCAGGTAGTCGGTGCGCGGGCGCTTGCCCTGGGTCTCCTTCTCGCGCAGGGTGAAGCGGTCACGGTGGATGGTCTCGTCGTTGACCACCAGCATCAGCGGGATCTGGATCACCTCGCTCTGCCAGGGGTGGGAGAGGTAGCCCGGCACCACGTGCACGCCCTCCACCACCAGCGAGGTGCGTTCCTGGGCCCCGCGCTCCTGGATGGCCCGCAGCCCCACCGCCACCCGCGCCACCTGGTCGCGGAAGCCCTGCAGGATCAGCGAGTCGTCGGGCTGGGCCTGCTTGGGCAGGGCCAGGGCGGTCCAGGCGTCGAAGCTGCTGGTGTGCAGCGTGGGCACTAAGTCGGCGGGCACGGTGGCCCGCAGGATCTCGCGGATGGTGTCGGTGGAGATCAGCCGGGTGATGCCCAGCCGGTAGCTCAGGGCCGAGGCCAGCAGGCTCTTGCCGGTGCCGGTCACCCCGCCGATCAGCAGGTGGATCGGGCGCACCGTGCGCTTGATCGAGCGCAGCGTCTGGTAGCGCAGGGCGATGTCCTCGCCCGCCTCGTCGGTGAGCAAGAGCATCACCATCTCGCGCAGCCTCGAGCGGCTGACGATGCCGTCGCCCTCCTCGCGCAGCCGGCCCTCCAGGATGCGGGCCAGGCGGTAGGCCGCGTCCGGGGCCAGGCCCGCCTCCATCATCGACTGGGCCACGACCCCCTTGGAGAAGGGCACCCGGGGCTCCCCCTCCGCCTCCTCGACGAAGAGCTCGCCCGCGAGGTTGTGCCGCCCGACGTAGCGCTTGCGGGCCGAGCGGCCGTAGCGGCGCTCCACCTCGCGCACCACCCGGCGCTCGAGCTCCTCCGCCGTGATCTCGGTGAGGCCTTCCTGGCGCATGTCGGTCTCGAGCGCCTTCGCCAGGGCGTAGGCCTCCTTGAGCGCGAAGCCGGCGTCCTCGAGGCTGCGCGCCAGCACCCCTTTGGAGAAAGGCCGCCGCCGGTAGCCCTCCTTGACCAGGATGTCCTCGAAGGTGTGGGTCTGCTTGCGCAATTTGGCGGCCAGGTCGGCCCCGAAGGCCCGCTCGACCTCGCTCACCACCAGCCGCTTGAGCGCGGCGGCGGAGATCTCGGACTTCTTGCGGGCTTTGAGCCGCTCCTCCACGGTGTGGGACACCGACATGGCCGCCTCCATGCCCATGCCGGCGTTCATCAGGGTCTCCGTCAGCAACCCCTTGGAAAAAGGCCAGCGATACCCCCTCGGGGTCTTGACGAAAAGCTCGCGCACGGTTGCAGTATACGGCGGCTCACTCATGAGGAAGGTGGAGTCTGACGGCTTTTGTGCCCCGCCCAGGGCTGCTCGGCCTCAACCCTGAGCTTTTTCGTTGACACCCTCGAATCCCTGTGCTAGGGTATCGGATGCCGGTCCCCGAGGCAGGCCGAGCCGGGGACGAACTTGGGCACGACAGGGCGCCGTAGCCAAGTGGTAAGGCAGAGGTCTGCAAAACCTCGATTCGCCGGTTCGAATCCGGCCGGCGCCTCCAAAGCAGGGATGCATGGGCGCGTAGCTCAGATGGCTAGAGCACTACCTTGACACGGTAGGGGTCGTTGGTTCGAGTCCAATCGCGCCCACCACGTTCCCAACGAGAAAACCCCCTTATGCAAAGAGTGCATAAGGGGGTTTTTGGTGCAACCGTGGTGCAACGCGCTAGTTCAGGGTGCGCGGGGTGGGGTTCAGCAGCTCGCTCAGGGGCACGGCCACCTCTTCGAGTTCCCACGCCGCTACCGAGCGGTAGATGTCCAGGGTGATCGAGGGCCGGGCGTGTCCCAGCCTGCGGCTCACCAGCTCGATTTGCCGGGTCTTCTGGGCGAGTAGCGTGGCGTGGGTGTGGCGCATCATGTGCGGGCTCAGGTGGGGCAGCGTGGCCGCTTCGATGGCCCGCTTCACCTCTTCCTCGGGCTGTCCCTGCATGGCCTTCCGAATCTCCTTGGCCCGCTTGCGGTTGTGGGTCTTGATGATCTGGGCCATATCCCGGTTCACGTTGCGCGGGTGCAGGGGGTGGCCGGTGCTCGAGGGGAACACCAGCCCCGAATCGTGCCACTCTTTCCCCAGCAAGCGGCGCTCTTCGGCTAGCTTGCCCCGCCATTCCCCCAGCACGGCGGCCACGTCCGGGCCGAAGCCCACCACCCGGCGGCTGTTGCGGGTCTTGGGGGGGCCGATGTGGACACCGCCCTTGTCCGGGGTTAAGGTCTGCTCCACCCGCAGGGTGCGGGCCTCCAGGTCTATGTCCACCCAACGCAACCCTAGCAACTCCTCTCGCCTCAAGCCGGTGGCAAAGCCCAGGTAGAACAGCGGGTGCAGCCGATAGGGGCGGGCCACCTCGAGGAAGCGGGCCACGGTAGCGGCGTCCCAGGCTTTGACCTTGCGGGTCACGGGGGCGGCCTCCAGCTTCACCGGGCGGGCTACGTTGCGCGGGATAAGCTCCATGACCACGGCGCGTTCAAGGGCGGCCTCGAGGGTGCTCAGCACCTCACGGCGATAGGAAGGGGCTAACTCCTTGGCCTCCAGGGCGCGGGCGAAGGTGTGGACGTGCCCCGGCCTCAGCTTGCGAAGCTCCATGCTCCCCAGGTGTTGGGTGATGTGCTTGGCGTGGGCCTCGAGCTTGAGCCGGTAGGTGGGCGCGGCGCGGGTGGCCTTGGCCTCAACCCAGGTCTTCATCCACTCGCCCACCGTCAGGCGTTCGTGCGTGGCTAGCATCCCCTGGGCGGCAGCTACCTGAAGTTCACGGGCCTTCTGCATGGCCTCTTCCGGGGTGTGGCCCGTCACCCGGCGGCGGTCAAGCTTCCCATCCGGGCGGCGGCCCACGGTTACTTGAACGCTCCACGAATCCCCGCGCTTCACCGGCTTGGAGCCAAGCCCGTTAGCCCGCTTGCGTGGTTCTGGTTTACTCCTGCTCATTCCCCACCCCCATACCCAGGGCCTTCAGCCCGGCCTCAAACACCTCACCCCGCTGCTTCGTGCTCATGGACTCGAGCAGGGCGGCCACCGGCTTCCGCAGCCGCACCCGCACCCTCGGGTTAACCTCATCGGCTTCCAGCGCCTCGACCCCGAGGGCCTTTAGGCGGCGCTCTTTGGGCGGCCTCACCCGGCTAACGTGGTGCTCTTTGTTCGCCATATGAGCATTCTAGCATCGTAGGACTCAATGAAGATACTTCCCTTAATCTGTATTAAGGGAAATATGCTCTCCCCAGAGGCACCAGCCAGGAAACCCGTCCAGGACGGTGCTCAGCGCTCGAGCCCGTAAAATGGTTTTTAAGGCCCCTCGTAGAGAGGGGCCGGTGTCTACCCTTGGGGATTCCGGGCGGGAACGGGTCACTCCCAAGCCGCCCACCGAGGATTTGAAAGGTTGAGGTACAGGGTAAAGCCCTGGGCGTAGGGGTTGGACTCCAGGGCCTCAGCAAGAAGCTGGTGGTACAGGGCGGCTTCTGCATCGCTGAGGGTGGTGGGTGCGTCCTCACCCTCAACGGGCTCGGGGCGGTAGGTGACCACGATCACGCGGGGTTGAGGGGTTAGGCGGGATTCAAGGGATTCGATGCGGGATTCGAGGCTCATAGGATTTTCCTCAGGGGCGGTTGTTTTAGAGCGGCCTCGAGGCTACTCAAACGGGCCTCGAGGTCGCCCTGCTCGGTGGCTTTGAGGTAGGCCCCGGCGGCAGTTGCCAGGGCGCTGACGGCCTTCAAGCGCGTGTGCTCGTCGAGAAGCCGGTTCTGGGCGATGCTCTCGGCTTCGACCAGCACCGACCACAACACGGCGCGCAACTGTCCAAGATCGCCGGGTTTACGGCGGCGCAAGCGCTTAGGTTTCGGCGTGTCCATCGGCATACCTCAAGGGTACCCCCTCCCCCACGGCAGAACCCAAGGCCAGCAGCACCAGCAGCGCGGCCAAAGGTAGCCGGGGGTTCCTGCGCCACCTCGAGACTAGCTCGAGAAGCAGCGGGCGGGGGTCGGAAGGTGGGCGAGGCAAATCACCGGGCCATGTCCCCAGATCGCCCTGTTCGGCCCGCTCGAGCACCGGCAGGACGGCATTGCCCCAACTCTCCCAGGCGCGAAGTTCGTCCTCGAGGTCGGCCAGATCGCCATCAACCTCGATGGGGCCAAAGCGCTCGAGCGCTCCAGCAGGAACGGAGTCCAGGGCGGTGCGGAACCGAGACCAGAAGGCACCCCAAGCCGCACTGTGGGAGCTACGGGCGTGGGCCTCGAGTTTGCTCAAGCGGTTGTTCATAGGTCGCTCACCTCGAGAGAGAGCGGCAAAAGCACAACGCCGGTCGGAGTCTGGACGGACAAAAACGGCTCTCCATCCGTTCCAACCTTAGCGATGGCGGCAAGCAGGGCATCGGCAAGGCCAGCCTCGAGGACAAGCTTGAGCAGATCAAGCCTGAGAGCCAACTGAGGGAATTTGCGTTCGGGGCGGTTCATATCGAGCGGGCGGGGTCAGGAGCGGGCACGGCTGCGGGCTGTTGTGCGCCGGGGCGGGACAGAAGTGTGTCCAGGACGTAGAGGGAGACATCCTCGGGACTCGAGGGCGGCGAGTAGTCCCAGTTTTTGCCCTCGAATGAGGGACGCTCGAACGCGTTGGTGGGCTGAAGGCCGGGCGGTAGCTGGAGCAGGGCGCGGCCATCAGGGCCAAGCTCGGCCAAGGCGCGCTGTAGAGCGTCGAGGCGCTTAGAGTTTTCGGCGTCACCGCCAAGGTGGGGCCACGGGCCGGGCTCGAGGGCGGCGAATGTGGCAAGCCAGCGCTCACGGCTCTGACGCCAACGGTGGATGATGCCGGGGGCCTGACGCTGGAGCTGGGCAACAGCCTCGGCAACGGCGTCGAGCAGGTCTCGAAGCCCATCCCGGTGTTGCTGTATCTCGGCGGCGATGCCACGGGCCCGCTCGAGTAACTCCTGCCGGTGCTCACGGCGCTGCTCCTCGGCAATGGCGTTCTGGACGGTGCTAATCTCCTGCTCGAGGGAAGAAACCAAATCCTGGGCGGCTCTAGTACGGGTGAGGTAGTTTAGTTTCTCGTGCAGGTCGTCGGTTTGGGCAGCTTTGGTTTTGGCAGCCTCGAGTTCGCTGCGTGCCTCGGCAAGCTGGGCCTGTAGGGTGGTGAGTTTGCTGTTCAGGTCGTTCATTTAGGCTCCTCAAGTCGTAGAAGGTGGCTCTGGGTCGGTGTGGGTGCGCTCCATCCCCGCACCAGCCGGGCGGGGGACGGGCTGGATGCAGGTGCGGGCTCACGCTAGGCGTCCATCCTGGGGGCGGCTTGTATCTGGTGGCTACGCAGCAGTATTTCCTCGAGCTGCCTTGCCACGCGCCCGAACGCGGGCAGTGCCTCGGGTGGGGCGGGGGTACCGCTTTGCAGCGCGTCCAGCACCCGCAGTACCCCGATTCGCTGGTCTACAAACCTGGACAGCAGGTCGGGCCGGTCGTGCACCAGTAGCAGCACTTGGTCGTTTAGCGCAAGGATGCGCTCCAACATCTGGATGAGTCGCGTATCGTTTTGGTTCGGCTTTTGCATGGCTTACCTCTCGATCTGGTGCAGCAGTTCGGCGGCGTGGGTGGTGGTCAGGCGCGGGGTCACGTTGGTACTCCTTGCCGGGCAGGGGCCGGTTCAGCACCGGCGGGGGTGCTCCTGCGGGCCACAGCTACCCGCTCCAGCCGTGGCGGGTTGCCGGGCCATTGAGCCAGCACCTCCACCGCCTGCTTGGGGGTGGGGTAGAGCCGGGCCAGCTCGGCCAGGGCCTCGGCCAGCTTGCGCTCGAGGGTGAGCCGGGCCATACCCGGAAAGCGGGCATGCGCCTCGAGGTCTCGGGCGGTGGGCCAGGCGGTGACCAGGGTTGTTTCACCGTCAACCCTGATCACCAGCAGCGGGGGTTGCAGGGCCTCGAGCTTTTGGGCGATGGGCTTGACGCGGGCGGTCAGGGCGTCCCAGGGGGTCACACTTCCACCTCCCACCCCTCGGGCTCGGGCTCGGGTGTTTCGGATACTCGGATACCGCTGGATACCGACTCGGTATCCAAAACATTACCCGTCTCCAACGGGGTTTCTCCCGTTTCGGATACTTCGGATACCGGTTTCCTCACCCGGTATCCAACCGGGTGACCCTGCCCCGATAGTTGCACCTTCTCCACCGACCCCGCCAGCCGCTCGAGGGCGGCCGTAATCGCCTTGTCCTGAGGGCGCTTGGAGAGGTTGAAGCGCTCCGCAATGAGCTGCACGAGTTCGGCCCGGCTCACCACCACCCCGGCGCGTTGCTCTAGGTGCTCCTGCACCGCTCGGGCGGCCTTGTCGGTGCGGGTATCGGCGTAGCCTTCGGGTAGCTTGGTCTCTTTCAGCGCGAAGCCGCTGGAGAAATCCAATTCCAGCCCGAAAGGCTCGGGCAGGACGGCGAAGCTCAGCTTCGTGGTCTCCCACTTCAGGACGTGACGCCCCTCGACCTCACGCGGGGGGACGCGGGTGAGGATGTGCACGGCGCGGGCCTGAGCCTGCTTGCTCTGAGAGCCCATGATGCCCCGCGCCCCGGCCTGCTCACCCGCCATGACCTTAGGCAGGTGATCCACGAGCACCACGGCGGCCCCGGTGCTGTGGGCCAGTTGCCGGAGGTGCCACAGCGGAACCATCACTTGATTGAGCTTGTTGGGGTCTATTGCGCCGAACGCAGCCATGAAAGAATCGATGACCACCAGCCCGGCCCCGGTGGCCCTGACCCGCTCGTCTAAATACTCAAGCTCGACGTCGCCCAGGCCGAAGGTGTTGGCATCCGGCTCGAGCAGGGTGATGCATTCGCCTTTCCCGTCGGGGTGGGCGGCCTGGTGGCGTTCAAACCACATCCGAAGGCCCCGGCCTTGGCTTGGCGCGTCAAAGTCCACGTAGATCGAGGGGGCCTGCTCCAGCTCCCGCCCCAAAAACTCCCCCTTGGGGCGGCTGAGTTGCCAAGCCAGGGCCGAGAGGATGGCGGTCTTGCCTTGCCCCGGTAGGCTGCCGAGGATGGTTAGGTACCCCTTCGGGATGAGCCCCGGCACCAGCCAAGGGATCGGCTCGAGGGGGGCAGTGAGGTCTATGGCTTGTAGTGGCATCTCACTTACCCCCTTTGCCGAGTTTTGGGGCACCGCTACCCCCCAGCCGGGGAACCCCAGTATCCTGATATCCCAAATGCCCCTTTTGCTGTCCAGGACGCGTAATGTTTTGGATACCGGTCGAGTATCCGGCGGTATCCGAGTATCCCAAATCAGAGGGTGGCAGATCGCGCGGGTGCTCGGTGCCCTTGGCCCAGGCCCGGCGGGTGGTGGATTGGGCCTCTTGGTGAGACAAGCCGGTAACTAGCGCGGCCTGCACCAGCTCGTCAAGCACCCGCTGCTCATCGAGGCCCAGGTGCTCGAGCCGACCAAGCCCAAAAGCAGCCGCGCTCAGGACGTTGTTTCGCTGCCCCACGGGGGCAGATTGCACGTCCAGGACGGCTCTGGCAAGCGCAGCCTCGGCGTAGGCCCGCTCCCTATCGCGGGTGGTAGCCCGCTCCCAGCGCGGGCGGGGGTCGGGGTGCTCAGGATCAAGGGCGGCTAGGCCGTGGTAGGCCACGAGCCGCACCTCGGCGGCGTCGAGCAGGTAGCCCTCGCCGTTGGCGGGGTTGTAGGCGGTGAGCAGCACGCCCCGCTCGAGCAGATCGGGCGGCGGGGTCTCGGTGGCGAAGCCCTCAGCCTCGAGCACGGCGCGGGCCTGCTGTAGCGCTTCAGGCGATATAGTGATATGCTTGCTGTAGCGCACAGTCCACCTCCCCCTAGCGCCCCCCGCCAGCCCCGGCGGGGTTTTTCGCCGCACGTGCGGCAGCCAGGGCCTCGCGGCGGATATCCCGCCCCTCGCGGGCGGCGCGCTCGAGGTAGGCCTCGAGGTCATCCCGCCGAATGAGGTAGCGCGCCCCCACCCGCACGCACGGTAGTAGGCGGGTGAGCCCGTAGGCGGTCTCCCGGCCCAGGCCGTACTCATGGCGCAGGGCGGCCACGTCCAGCAGCCTTGTTTCCGTATCGGCTTGCGGTACTCTGCTCATGCCCGCAGGGTGCCAAACAATAAGTACGGCGCGCTAGGGCACGCCGTAGCCGTACTTTTCTTTGTGTATCGGGCTACTCTTTGGGGCGGCCTCGGGGCGTCGGACGGAGGGCCAGGCCCAGTTCCCGCGCAAGGGCCTCTTGAGCGTCCCTGACGGCGCTGCGCCCCGCCTCGAGGTCGAGGAAATCTCTGATCTGCGCGTACCCCCAGCCCTTGCACTGGCGCAGCACCAGCCACACCATGTGCTCGCCCAGGTTCGGCCTGCGCGCCTCTTCCCGCAAACCCTCGGCCTCGGCCCTTTGCCGCACGAACGAGATGTAACGCTCGAGGGCCTCTCTGTACTCCGCTTCGACCCTCAGTCTGAATTCGCTCTCGGACTCGAGGTGAGGGTTCCACTCGCTCACCTCGAGCCGAAACGCCGCGTTCAGTACCCGGAAGAAATCGCCCCGGCCCAGCAGCGGCCAATCGTCCTCGGGCTCGGGGGCGTGCTCCCAGGCCCTAAACGCCCAGAACGCCTGCTCATACGCCTCTCGGTGGTGGAGCCACCAGCGTTTTCCCCAGGCCATCAGTTTGTCGTATAGCTCCAGGATGGCCCCGTCGCAGTCGGTGTGCAGCAGGTCGGAGCGGATGGCCTCGGCCCAGCCCTCGAGGTTGTCGTAATCCGCACCCCCCAGCCCGGCCCAGTTCAACCGCCGGTAGAGCGGGAAGACCCGCGCCTTCAAGTCCTCGATGACCTCCGGACAGACTTCGCTAACCGCCCGGAACAGTTCTGTCCAGGTGTCCGTTTTGCGTTGATCGGGTGAGCGGAGCAGTAGCACTTTTTGAAAGCCGGTTCGGGTCAAGTTGCTTCTCCCTCTCCCGGCGCGTAGAATAGAAGGGCCACCGAAGGCTCCCTCGGCCACGTGCCGGGGGTTTTTCTTCTTCGAGTTTAGCACCCCAACCCCCATGTTCTCATGGTGCAACCGTGGTGCAACGGGAAGCCCGGAACGCCCAGGTAAGGGGTGGAAAGTGGCGGGAAGAGCAAACAGAGTTTTAGCGTCCTGGACGTGTATTCTGTGGGGTATCCCGGCATTATACAGAACGCCTTGGAAAGCCTAAAATAGCATTGACACGGTAGGGGTCGTTGGTTCGAGTCCAATCGCGCCCACCAGGAAGCGGGCCGGAAGTCTCCGGCCCGCGCTTTCGTTAAGCTGGGTCCGGTGGAACTCTCAGTCGTCGTGATCTCGCACAACTCCCTCCGCGTGCTGCCCGAGTGCCTCGAGCGCCTGCAGCGCCACTACCCGCACGCCCAACTGATCGTCGTTGACGCCGCCTCGTCCGACGGCAGCCTCGAGTTCGCCCGGCAGTTCCCCGGGGTCAAGGCGTTGAGCGTCGCCAACCGGGGCTACGCTTACGCGGTCAACCGGGGGCTCGAGGCGGCGACCGGCCGCCGCGTCGCGGTCATGAACAGCGACGTGTACCTCGAGGCGGGCGACCTCGAGGCCTTGGGGGCGGCCCTGGACGACCACCCCAAAGCCGTGATGGCCGGTCCCGTCCTCGTGACGCCGCACGGCCGGCCCCAGTCCTTCGGCCCGCTCTACGTCCCTTACTACCTCAACCTCCGGGCGCCTCGAGCGGTGAGCTGGATCTCCGGGGCCCTGATCCTCTTAAAGCGCGAACTGCTGCTCGAGCTCGGCGGCATGGACGAGCGCCTTTTCTTCTACAACGAGGACCTCGAGTGGGGCATCCGCGCCCGCCGCAAGGGCTTCGGGGTGCTCCTGGTGCCCCGCAGAGTCCTGCACTTAGGCGGGGCCTCCACGCCCAACGACCCCCGCTTCATCGCCGAGGGCTACCGCGGCGGGCTGATCGTGAGCCAGACCCACTACCCCTGGCTGCACGGCCTGCACCGGAAAGCGGTGTGGCTCGAGGCGCAGTTAAGGGTGTTACTTGACCCCAACCCCAAACACAAGACGGCCTACAGCCTGCTTTTGAGCCGTCTCGGACAGCAAAAAGACCTGCCCCCTTCCTTTTTGCTGGAAGAAAGCAGTAAGATACACCCGTAACGTTTACGGGGCAGTGGGTCCTCATTGCGAGTGTAGTGCCCCCCTATACTCTTCCGGTGTTCAAATGTCACACCCGACCCGCTGGCTGTAGGTTACGGTCTGGGTGTCTTTTATTACCCAGGCGACAAAAAGCGTGTCCAGAACGCCGTTTTGG
The DNA here is from genome assembly GCF_003574345.1 of Calidithermus terrae. Classification (NCBI taxonomy): domain Bacteria; kingdom Thermotogati; phylum Deinococcota; class Deinococci; order Thermales; family Thermaceae; genus Calidithermus; species Calidithermus terrae. Next base: position 6,133 of record NZ_QXDL01000081.1, on the reverse strand, counting down.
CACGGTTTATAGACTCGGTATATATCTTGACCGGGCGCCGTGGTCTTTTTATGATTCTCTCAAGAGAACAGGAACGGAATGGTTCTAGGTTCCTTAGGGAGGATCACCATGAAAAAGCTCGCCTACAAAGTTTTTGCTCTGCTCTCCAGCCTTGTAGCCCTCGGCCTCGCTGCTGGTGCAGACGTTACCTGGAAGTAACCACATACCTTAACAGAGGGGTGCAGGTTGTGATACCTGCACCCCTCTTCATTGAGTTTGGGTTTACACTTCACGGTAGGTCATGTCACGCTACGTCTTGGCGCTACCCCCCCGTGGTGTATTACTTTTCACCATTAGCATAGCTTTAGGATTTATTGCCCTTACAATCGCCTCTTATCAGCTGAAAACCAATACTTCTATTGCTATTGATGGTCTCTCTGGAATGATTCACATCGCATTCTGGAGTTTTTTAATATTTATTGCTTCTAGGACAGAAGTTCGGCTTCCCATTCAAGCAGCCATTTCACACGTTTTTGTCGTCGCGCTAGCAGTTGCTATTCTGTTTCCCCCGTGGATCTCGCCGCTTCTAGCAGCTTTAATGAGGTTTGGCGACAAGCCCGGCAGCGGAACCTATGTCTGGTACAAGGACGTTTTCAACCGGGCCCAAGGTGGGCTGGCGACTGCCGTCGCAGCCATCTTGTGGCACTCCATTAATAGTACGTCCTTAATAGAAATAGAGGGAGTAATTGTTCAGCCGTACATTGCCATTTTAGTAGCGTCAGCCGCATACTTCGTGACCAACGTAGGTGTGGTCGCCTATGTTATACACCTGTCTTCAGGCGTGCCCATTAGGAAGGTATGGCATGAAAATTTCCGCTGGCTTGCCGGGAGCTACTTATTGCTTTCTCCCGTGGCGCTTTTTTTGGCTAACTCATACCAGACACCACTGGTAGGTGGGTGGGGCGGCTTTACAGTCTTGGTTTTTATGCTTCTGCTTTACTTCTCTCGCTTTTACTGGGACGAGAAAGTCAAACTCGAGGACTCCTTCAACGCCACCATCGACACCCTCGTTCAAGCCCTCGACGCCAAGGACACCTTTACCCGGCTGCACTCGGAGCGGGTCGCGGCGATCGCTACGGATCTGGCGCAGGTGAAAGGCCTCGACGAGGCCGACCGGCGCAAGATCGCCTACGGGGCGCGCATCCACGACATCGGCAAGGTGGGCATCCCCGACGACGTGCTGCTCAAGCCGATCCGGCTGACCAGCCAGGAGTTCGAGCTGATCAAGAGCCACACCACCCGGGGCGCCGAGATCCTCAAGCCGGCGGCCCGGTACTTCAAGGAGGTCCTGCCGATCGTGCTCTACCACCACGAGCGCTGGGACGGGCGGGGGTATCCCGAGGGCCGGGCAGGGGACGCCATTCCGCTTTGGGCGCGTATCGTCTGCATCGCGGACGCCTACGAGGCCATGACCGCGGGGCGTTCTTACTCGCCCCCCAAGTCGCCCCAGCGGGCGATGCAGGAGCTCGAGGACCTCGCCGGGGACCAGTTCGACCCGGAACTGGTTAAGCTCTTTAAGGGGATCTGGTTGCAGGACCCCATCTGGAAAGACCGGGAGGTTTTCCTACGCAGCTATACCTCGCCAGTGCCCTCGTTGGACTTGCCCTTGCCCTCGCGCTCCGAGTCCGGCTCAGCGACTTCGCCAAAGTCGGGCTGAAGGCCGGGTGGGTTTTTCTTGTGGGGGCCCTGCTCGAGGCCCTCGTCGGCTTCTCGACCGGCCGGGGGTGGCTGAGCCCCGAGGTGGGGGGGCCGCTGGCGAAGGCGGGCGTGCTGGCGTGCGTGAGCTACGGCCTGCTGGCGAACCTGCGCCTTCGCAGCCTGTGGTTCATCTGGCTGGGCTTCGCGCTCAACACGCTGGTCATCGTGGCGAACCGGGGGCACATGCCGGTGTGGCTCGAGGCCGTCCCGCCCGAAGCCCGTGAGGGCATGGCCCGGCAGCTCACGGCCCGCTCGGACGCGGTGCACTCGCTCATGACCCCGGACACGCCCTTCTACTATTTAGGGGATATCCTCCCCGTCTACTGGGCCAAGAGCGTGCTCAGCCTGGGCGACGTTTACCTGATCATCGGGATCGCGGCGCTGGTGCTCGAGCTGGGCCTCGAGGGCAGGCGGCAGCGGCAGGAGTGGGGCATCGACATCCGCTTCGACACGGACTGAGCCGGGTGGGCGCCGCCGCCGCGGTAGGGGGAAGCCGTTTCAGGAAAATGCGCCCGCGGAAAAGGGCGTAGAATGGCGGCTGGTGATTTGAATGAGCCGCACCTATAAAATCTGTCTGATCGAAGGCGATGGCATCGGCCACGAGGTGATCCCGGCCGCCCGGCTGGTGCTCGAGGCCACCGGGCTGAAGTTCGACTTCGTGGAGGCCGAGGCGGGCTGGGAGACCTTCGAGAGAGTGGGGATCTCAGTCCCCGAGGAGACGGTCGAGAAGATCGCCTCCACCGACGCCACCCTGTTCGGCGCGGCCAGCAGCCCCAACAAGAAGGTGCCGGGCTTCTTCGGCGCCATCCGTTACCTGCGTAAACGCCTGGACCTCTTCGCCAACGTGCGCCCCGCCAAGTACCACCCCGTGCCCGGGGCACGCGAGGGGGTGGACCTCATCGTGGTGCGCGAGAACACCGAGGGGCTCTACGTCGAGCAGGAGCGCAGCTACCTGGGCGGGGAGCTAGCCATCGCCGACACCGTGATCACCCGTAAGGCCAGCTCGCGCATCGGCGAGTACGCGCTCAAGCTCGCCATGACCCGCCCGCGCAAGCAGCTCCACGTGGCCCACAAGGCCAACGTGCTCCCGCTGACCCAGGGGCTGTTCCTCAACACGGTGCTCGAGCAGGCCAAGAACTACCCCGAGGTCAAGACCCAGGACATCATCATCGACAACTGCGCGATGCAACTGGTGATCCGGCCCGAGCGCTTCGACGTGCTGGTGACCACCAACCTCTTCGGCGACATCATCTCCGACCTCACCGCCGGGCTGGTGGGCGGCCTGGGCATCGCCGCCAGCGGCAACATCGGGCTCGACAACGCCATCTTCGAGCCGGTGCACGGCAGCGCCCCCGACATCGCGGGCAAGGGCATCGCCAACCCCGCCGCCACCATCCTCTCCGCGGCCATGATGCTCGACCACCTGGGCGAGCACGAGGCCGCGCGGCGCCTCGAGCGCGCCGTGGACCGGGTGCTCGAGAACGGCCCCCGCACCCCTGACCTCGGCGGCGACGCCAACACCGAAACCTTCGCCAAGGCCGTGGCGGCGGCGCTGTAACGCCAGGTTCGTTAACTTGTTCTTTATACAACCCTTTCCAAAGGCTCAAATCGGCTCCTGGACGAGATCCGTCCAGGAGTTCATTTGACCATTGCAGCCGCAACGGGGTACGTTACACTGATGCAAGCAGAAGGTCCCAGGAATTGCGCTAATGTTATACTCAAATACCGTCCTGGAGACCCATGTTGACCGAAAGGGGGCAGTGTGCGTGAGTTCTTTAGCAGCTTGTTGAAGCCACGGGTCGAGGCCCTGGGCCTCGAGATCGGTTCGGCCAACCTCAAGCTGGTAGAGTTGTCGGGGACACCCCCTACGTTGCGGGGCTTATCCATCCGGCCGACCCCTCCAGGGCTCTTCCAGGAGGGCAACATCGCTGATCCACAGGCGCTAGCCAACGAGCTGCGCGAGATGCTGGCGGAGATCCGTACCCGCAAGCGCTACGTGGTCACGGCGGTGAGCAACTCGGCGGTCATCACCCGCACCTTGCAGGTGCCCAAGATGGCCGCCAAGCAGCTCGAGGAGGCCGTGCGCTGGGAAGCCGAGCGCTACATCCCCTTCCCCATCGACGAAGTGGTGATGGACTATGCGCCCTTGGACCCCCTCGACAGCGTAGCGGAAGGTGAGCAGATGGACGTGGTGGTGGGGGCGGCGCGGCAGGAGACCGTGGCCAGCCTGGTCGAGACCCTCAAGGCCGCGAGCCTCGAGCCCCTGATCATCGACGTCAAGCCTTTTGCCGGGCTGCGCGTGCTCGAGCCGCAGCTCGTGGGCGACGGCGGCCGCGAGCTGGTGACGCTGTACTTCGAGATCGGCGCGGAGTCGAGCGCGCTGGTGCTGACCCGCGGGGAGCGCCTGCTGCTCAACCGCGTCATCAACCTCTCGGGCAAGGACTTCACCGCGGCCATCGCCAAGGCCTTCAACCTCGACAGCACCGCCGCCGAGGAGGCCAAGAAGAACTACGGCCTGGCGACCATCCCCACCGAGGACGAGGACCTGCTCCTCGACTTCGACGCCGAGCGCGAGCGCTTCAACCCGGCGCGCATGTACGACGCCATCCGCCCGGTGCTCGTCGAGCTCACCACCGAGCTGCGGCGCAGCCTCGAGTTCTTCCGGGTGCAAGTCGGCGACCTGGGCATCGACCAGGGCTTCGTGGCCGGGGGCGGCAGCAAGCTGCGCAGCCTGGTGCCGCTGCTGGCCGACACCCTGGGCATCCCGCTGGAAGTGGTGGACCCCTGGAAAACCGTTTCGTACGACAAGAGCCGCTTCGACCCGGACTACCTGCGCGGCCTCTCCGCCGAGTTCGTGGTGCCGGTGGGCTTAGCCATGCGGGGGGTGGGTTCAATTGATTAAGCTCAACCTGCTGCCCAAGACCCTGCGCCGCCGGGTCGAGCCGGGGTGGTGGCGACTGGCCGCCGTCGGCTTCGCCGGGCTGGCGTTGGGCATCACGGCTTACCTCTACTTCTCCACCCTTTCCGAGCGCAACGCGCTGCAAAGGGAACAAGAACAGCTTCAGATCGAGGTCAACTCGTTGCAACGCTTCATCGCCGAACAGCGCCGCCTCGAGCAGCAGCGCACCGAGCTGCAGCAGGTGATCGCGATCCGCAGCCAGCTCGAGCAGAGCAAGGTCAACTGGTCGGACTACCTGGCGGCCGTCATCAACCAGATCCCCCGCTCCAGCAGCGCCCCCAGCGGCAGCGCCTTCGGGGTCAACCTCAAGAGCATCGGCACCAAGCTGCTCACGCCCGCCGAGTCCCAGACCGCCGCCCAGAGCGGGGCCTACGACGGCAAGAGCGCCCGGGTGGAGTTCGACCTGCGCGGCGAAGCCCTCAACGAGCGCGAGCTGATCCGCTTCGTCGATGCCTTCGAGTCCTCACCGCGCTTCGGCATCAACTTCCGCGACTCCAGCCTCGACCTAGAGCGCGGGGTCTACACCTTCTCCGCCACGGTCGGGCTGGTGGACAGCGTCCCGGGCGCGCAGCCCGCGCCCGGCAGCACCGGCTCCGCCCCGCAGGGCAGCGCCACAGGAGGTGGACAAGGTGCTCGCTAGGTTCGGCCAACGCGAATGGGCCATCATCATCATCCTGGCCTCCTTTTTGCTGGCCTTGGGGCTGTACTTCTTCCTGGTTCAACCCATGCGCTCGGAGATCGGCCTGCTGCGCAGCCAGATCGCCGAGCTCTCGGTGCAGCGCGACCGCGGGCGGGCGGCCGAACGGGCGCTGCCCCAACTGCGCGCGACCATCCTCGACCTCGAGCTCCAGCGCCAGCGCTTCTTCCGCGAGCTGCCCCCGCAGGAGGACCTCTCCCAGGTGCTCACCCTCCTCACCCAGCTCGCCCGCCGCAGCGGGGTCACGCTCAAGACCATCGGGCGCACCACCGGCGGCAGCGAGGTGGCCGGGGTGCGCACGATCAACCTGGCGATGCAGGTCGAGTCGCCCTTCCCCGAGCTCTTCACCTTCCTGAAGCAGCTCGAGAACCTCCAGCGCTTCGCCACCGTCGCGGGCCTCAACCTGACGGTGGGCGCTGAGAGCAGCAACCCCACCATCAACAGCAGCATGACCATGACCGTCTACGTCTACACCGGTCAGGCCGCGGCGCCGCAGGGAGGGCAGCAATGAACCAGCTCGGCAACACCCTCCGCAAACTCCCCCAGTCCACCAAGGTGGCCCTGGCGGGCCTGCTGTTCGCCGGGCTCGTCGGGGTGTGGTACCTGGTGGCGAGCCAGGTGGGGCAGCCGGCGGACACCGCGGTCACGCCCACCACCCCCGTGACCCCTCCGGAGGGAACCGTCCCCGCGCGCTCGCTCGAGGTCGTGCCGCTGCCTTTCCTCAAGGCCGAGGCCACGCC
>NZ_QXDL01000080.1:0-16984 GCF_003574345.1 Calidithermus terrae | reverse complement strand
CAGCAGGCGGTTCTCCTCGTGCTTGGCCTTGGGCCAGGGGTCGGGGAAATTGACGTAGACCCGGCTCAGGCCGCGCGGGGCGACGAGGTTGCGCAGGGCGAAGGCCGCCTCGCCGTGGTAGAGCCGCACGCTGGTCACGCCCTCCCGCCGCATGCGCTTGAGGGCGCGCGCCACGCTCGCCGCCGAGACCTCCACGCCCAGGATGTTCCACCCCGGGTGGCGGCGGGCGATCTCGGCGGTGAAGCGGCCGTCGCCGTGGCCGACCTCGAGCACCAGCTCCCCTTCCCGGCCCCAGACCTCGGCGGGGGAAAGGGGAAAGTTCAGGGTCCCGGGACGTAGCAGCAACACGCTTTCACCTTCGGAGCGAAAAAAACGCCAAAGGTTTTCGGCCTTCGGCGTTGGGCGTTGAACGTCGGGCTGGGCGGATCAGTCCACCAGCTCCACGAGCGCGAGCTGGGTGCCGTCGCCGCGGCGGCGCTCGGCCAGCTTGAGCACGCGGGTGTAGCCGCCCGGGCGGGAGGCGTACTTGGGGGCGATCTCGTCGAAGAGCTTGCGCACGAGCTTGGGGTCGTGCAGGTCGCGCAGCAGCAGGCGGCGCAGGTGGTTGCGCTGCGCGACGGCCTTGAGCTCCTCAGGGGTAGCCATGCGCTCGCCTTCCTTCAGGGCGCGCGGCTTGCCGTCCTTGTCGAGGGGCTTGGTGAAGCGCGTGCCCTCGGGCACGGTGAGGGTGGGCGCCTTCTTGGCGGTGTTGATGAGGCCGTCAACGAACCCCACGAGCTCCTTGGCCTTGGGGATGGTGGTGGTGATGCGGCCGTGCTCGATCAGCGCCTTGGCCTGGTTGCGCGCCAGGGCCACGCGGTGCGAGGAGCTGCGGTTGAGCTTCCGTCCGGACTTCAGGTGACGCATGTTCTGACTCCTACTCTTTGAGGTCGAGCCCGTGTTGCATCAGCACCGCCTTGATCTCGTCGAGGCTGCGGTCGCCGATGCCGGGCACTTTCTTGAGTTCGCGCTCGGAGAGGGCCAACAGGCTCTCCACCGACTCGATGCCTTCTTCCTTTAGGTTGTGCAGCACGCGGGTGGTGAGGCCCAGCTCGTCGAGGGTCAGGCCGGTGGAGGCCACCGCGGGCTTGCTGGGGGCGCCCACCTCGCGGGCGGGGGGGGCGAAGCTCGAGCTGCCGAGCGAGGGGGTCACGGGCTTCTCCTGCGCCCGGATCACCGGGGACTGGTCGAAGAAGCCGAGCTGCTCGCGCAGGATCCCCACCGCCTGCTGCAAGACTTCCATGGGGGAGACCGAACCGTCGGTCCACACCCGCAGGGTGAGCTTGTCCAGGTCGGTGCGCTGGCCCAGGCGGGTGTCCTCGACCTGGTAGGCCACGCGCCGCACGGGCGAGTAGTGCGCGTCCACGGGGATCGAGGAGATGCGGTCCTTGATGCCGTGGCGCTCGGCGGGCACGTAGCCCACGCCCTCGTCCACGCGCACCTCGAGCACCAGCTTGGCCCCCGCGCCCAGCGTCGCGATGTAGAGGTCGGGGTTGACGATCTCGGCGTCGGAGGGCACCTCGAGGTCGCGGGCGTACACCTCGCGCGGCCCCTGGGCGCGCAGGGTGAGGGTCTTGGTGCCGGGGGTGTGGAACTTCACCACCAGCTCCTTGAGGTTGAGGATGAGCTGGACGACGTCCTCCTTGACGCCGTTGATGGTGGAGAATTCGTGCAGCACGTCCTCGATGTAGACGCTGGTGACGGCGGTGCCGGGGATCGAGGACAGCAGAATGCGCCGCAGCGGGTTCCCGAGGGTCACGCCAAAGCCCCGCTCCAGGGGCTCGAGCACGAACTCGCCGTAGTTCCCGTCAATTCGGGCGTTGAACACCGGAGCTTTGGTCTTGGTGGTTTCCAAAGTTTCCTCCTACGGAGGCGTCTGGGGTCTGGGGTCTGGGGCGTTCTCAGCCCGAGCTCAGGCTCCAGGCACCCGACGCTTTACCTCGAGTAGAACTCGATCACGAGCTGCTCGTTGACCGGGATGGAGAGGGCCTCGCGCTCGGGAACGCGCAGGAAGCGGCCCTTCATGGTCTCGGGGTTGAACTCGACCCAGGGGAAGGACTTGCGGCCCTTGAAGCGCTCGACGTTGGCCTGGATGAAGGCCAGCTTCTTGCCCTTCTCGCTCACGGCGATCTCGTCGCCCTGCTGCACGCGGTAGCCGGGCAGGTCCACCTTCTTGCCGTTGACCAGGATGTGGCCGTGGCGCACGAACTGGCGGGCCTGGCGGCGGGTGGAGGCGATGCCCATGCGGAAGACGACGTTGTCGAGGCGCGACTCGAGGAGCTGGAGGAAGATGGTGCCGGTGACGCCCTTCTTGCGGCTGGCCTCTTCGAAGAGGTTGCGGAACTGGCGCTCGCCGACCTCGTAGATGAAGCGCAGCTTCTGCTTCTCGCGCAGGCGCACCGCGTAGTCGGAGGGGCGGCGGGTCTTCTTCTGCCCGTGCTGGCCGGGCGAGTAGGGGCGGCGGTCGAGGTACTTCTGTACCTTCTCGGTCTCGGCTATGTTGATGCCCAGCCGGCGGGCGACTTTGACAACAGGACCAGCGTAACGACCCATCGTTCAATCACTCCTTAAGCAATCTTGCGGAACTTCTTGCGCGGACGGCAGCCGTTGTGGGGGGCGGGGGTGTCATCGACGATGGAGCGCACCTGGATCCCCGAAGCCTGCAGGGCGCGGATGGCCTGCTCGCGGCCCGCGCCGGTGCCGCGCACCACCACGTCCACGCTGGTCATGCCGAAGCCCTGGGCCTTCTTGGCGGCGTCCATGGCGGCGAGCTGGGCGGCGTAGGGGGTGCCCTTGCGGCTGCCCTTGTAGCCGATCACCCCGCCCGACGACCAGGTCACGGGGTTGCCGTCGGCGTCGGTGATGGTGACGATGGTGTTGTTGTAGGAGGCGTGGATGAACGCCCGCCCACTGGTCACGTGGCGCTTGACTTTCTTCTTGGTTGCCTTCTTCGGTGCGGCCATACTCTCCTCGGTTGCACCCACGTTGAGCGAATCCTTCCGCTGGGGGTTACTGCGACTTGGGTGCGCCTGGTCGCGCCCGGGGCGGAAACCCCGAAACCGGGGGCTCAACGCTAGCTAGGAGTCTCTGCTGGCCCAAAGTGGGACTTCATTCCAGCTTTGTACTTCCTAATTGCCTCGCCTCCAAAACCCCAAGCGGGTCCCGGAAGCCCTGACGGTTACTTGCGCGGGGCCTTCTTCTTGCCGGCCACGGTCTTGCGCGGGCCCTTGCGGGTGCGGGCGTTGGTGCGGGTGCGCTGGCCGCGCACGGGCAGGCTGCGGCGGTGGCGCAGGCCGCGGAAGCAGCCGATGTCCATGAGGCGCTTGATGTTGCCCGCGACCTCGGCGCGCAGCTCGCCCTCGGTCTTGTAGCTGTTCTCGATGTGCTCGCGCAGCTTGGCCACGTCGGCCTCGCTGAGGTCCTTCACGCGCACCGAGGGGTCGATCTGGGTGGCCTCGAGGGCTTCTTTAGCGCGGTGGGGGCCCACGCCGTAGATGTAGGTAAGGGCGATGTCCACACGCTTGTTGCGGGGGATTTCGACGCCTGCAATACGAGCCATTCCTCTTCTCTCCTTTAACCTTGCCGCTGCTTGTGCTTGGGCTCCTCGCAGATCACGAAGACCCGACCGTGGCGCTTCACGATCTTGCACTTGTCGCAGATTTTCTTGACCGACGCTCTGACCTTCATGCTCTCTCTCCTCCGTGGGCTACTTCCTGTAAACGATCCTGCCCCGGCTCGGGTCGTAGGGGGTGACCTCGACCACCACCCGGTCGCCCGGCAGGATGCGGATGTAGTTCATGCGCATCTTGCCCGAGATGTAGCACAGGATTTCGGGGCCGTTGTCGAGCTGAACCCTAAAGGTGGTGTTGGGCAGGGCCTCCGAGATGACCCCTTCCATCCGAATCGTGTCTTTGTCCTTCGCCAAGCGCCTCTCCTTCCCCTCACCTCAGCGTGCCGCAACCGACCGCGGGCTCCCGGTGAGGAGCCTTGGGCCGGCCTCGGTGATCGCTACGGTGTTTTCATAGTGGGCGGCCAGGTTGCCTTTGCCGGCGCTGGCCGTCCAACCATCCTCCAATATTACCACCTTGGCCGGGAATTGCGTAACCATTGGCTCGAAGGCCAGGGTCATGCCCGGGCGCAGCTTGGGGCCCTGCCCGGCCTTGCCGAAGTTGGGCACCTGGGGGTCTTCGTGCATCGAGCGGCCCACGCCGTGGCCCACCATCTCGCGCACCACCCAGAAGCCGTGGCCCTCGACGTACTGCTGCACGGTGGCCGCCACGTCGCCGGTGCGGTTGCCCGCCTTCATGACCTCCAGCCCCGCCCAGAAGGCCTCCTCGGTGACGCGGATGAGCTTCTCGGCCTCGGGCGAGACCTTGCCGATGGCGTAGGTGCGGGCCATGTCGGTGGTGAAGCCCTGGTAGGTGAAGGCGAAGTCCACCTTCAGCACGTCGCCCTCCTTCAGCGCGCGCTTGCCGGGGAAGCCGTGCACGACCACCTCGTTGAGCGACATGCAGGTGGCGAAGGGGTAAGTGCCCTGGTAGCCCATCTGCGGGGCCACCCCGCCGCGCTCCTTGATGGCCCGGGCGACGAACTGCTCGAGCTCCAGGGTGGTCACGCCGGGGCGGACCAGGGGCTCGAGCTCGGCGAAGATCTCGGTGTGCAGCCGGCCGGTCTCGGCCATGCGCTCGAGCTCCCAGGGGCTTTTGATCACGATCGCCACGCCGCCGTCTCCTTCAGGGCAGGCGCCCGTTGTTCAGGGCGCTCTGGATGCGGGCCCACACCTCGTCCATGCTGCCCAGGCCGTCGATGGCCTTGAGGCTGCCGGTGCGGGCGTAGTACTCGACCAGGGGTTGGGTCTTCTCCTCGTACACCGCCAGGCGGTTGCGGATGGTGGCCTCGTTGTCGTCGGAGCGCCCCTCGGCCTCGGCACGGCCCAGCAGGCGTTTGATGAGCTCCTCCCGCGGCACGTCCACCAGCAGCACGCCGCGCAGCTCGACGCCCAGCTCCGCCAGGAGCCGGTCCAGGGCCTCGGCCTGGGCGTAGGTGCGCGGGAAGCCGTCGAAGATGATCCTGGGGGCGGGCATGGCGGCGATCTCTTCCTTGACGAGCTCGAGGATCAGGTCGTCGGGCACCAGGTCGCCCCGGTCCAGGATCGGCCCGACCTTCCGGCCCAGCTCGGTGCCGCGGGCGATGTGGCTGCGCAGGATATCGCCGGTGGAGAGCTGGCGGTAGCCCTTCTCGGCAGCCAGACGTTTGGCCTGGGTGCCTTTTCCGGCCCCAGGCGGTCCCAGGAAGATAACCGCTTCGCCCATAGTGAATGTTCCCCTGAAAAGTGTGCGGCCTCCGGTCTTCCCCGAGCTCGTGCCCCGGGGCCCCCGGCGGCGGACTGCACGCCCGCCGCCGGGAGACTCAGAAGCGCGAGCCGGTGCGGCCGCGGATGCGGCCTTTGGACAAGAAGCCTTCGTAGTTGCGCAGCATGAGCTGCGACTCGATCTGGCGCAGGGTGTCGAGCGCCACCCCGACCACGATCAGCAGGCTGATCCCCGAGAAGGCCACCAGGCTGAAGCCCGTGGCCTGCAGCACCAGCGTGGGGATGGCCGCGACCGCCGCCAGGAACAGCGCCCCCCACAGCGTCAGGCGCGAGACGATGTGCTCGAGGAACTTGACGGTGGGGTCGCCGGGGCGGATGCCGGGGATGAAGCCGCCGTACTCGCGCAGGTTCTCGGCGATGCGCCGGGGGTCGAACTGCACGGCGGTGTAGATGTAGGTGAAGCCGAAGATCAGCAGCACCTCGATGACGAGCCCGGAGAGGTTGGTGGGGTTGAAGAAGTTGGCGATGGACTGGGCCACCTGGCTCTGGGTGAAGGAGCCGGCGATGAACAGGGGCACCTGCAGCAGCGCCGCCGCGAACACGATGGGGATGACCCCCGCCGCGTTGACCTTGACCGGGATGTAGGTGGCCTGCCCGCCGTAGACCCGCCGCCCCACCTGCTTACGGGCGTACTGCACGGGGATGCGGCGCTCGGCCTGGGTGATGGTAGCCATGAAGGCGAAGGCCGCGACCAGGAAGGCGATGAAGAGGATCAGCGCGATGAGGTTGGCCTGCCCGGCGCCCACCAGACCGGCGGTCTGGGCGATGGACAGCGGCCAGCCCGCGATGATGCCCGCGAAGATGATCATGCTGGTGCCGTTGCCCACCCCGTACTCGGTGATGCGCTCGGCCATCCACAGCACCAGCGCGATCCCCGCGACCTGGGTCACCACCACGATGAAGTGGAAGAAGAAATTGGGCTCCCAGCCGGGCAGCAGGAACTGCCCGTTGTTGGAGGAGAGGAAGGCGGTGGAGAGGAACAGCGCCTGCACCCCGCCCAGCGCCACGCCCGCGTAGCGGGTGTAGCGGTTGATGATGCGGCGGCCCTCCTCGCCCTCCTTCTGCAGCTTCTCCAGCGCCGGCACCACCGTGACCAGGAGGTTCATGATGATCGAGGCGGTGATGTAGGGCATGATGCCCAGCGCGAAGATGGAGAACTGCTCGAAGTTGGAGCCCGAGAAGAGGTTGATGATGCCCAGCGCCCCCCCGGCCTGGGTGCCCAGGTACTCCTTGATCTTGGTGTAGTCCACGCCGGGGGTGGGGATGAAGGCGCACAGGCGGTAGGCCGCCAGCACCATCAAGGTGAAGATGATCCGGGCACGAAGCTCGGGGATGAAGAGGGCATCCCGGAAAGCCCGGAGCATGTTAGGCTCCCTCGCTGTTGCCCTCGAGGGCGATGGCCTCGCCCCCGGCGGCCTTGATCTTCTCGGCCGCGGCGGCGGAGAACTTGTGGGCCGTCACCTTCAGCGCGGCGCCGATCTCGCCGTTGGCGAGCACCTTCACCGGGTAGCCCGGACGCACCAGCCCGGCGTCGGCCAGGGCCTCGGGGGTGACTTCGCCCTGGGTGAAGGCCTTGGCGATCGCGCCGACGTTGACCACCTGGTACTCCACGCGCTTGATCTCGCCGGGCACCTGGCCGCTCATGCCGCGCTTGGGCAGCCGCATGAGCAAGGTCGAGCGCCCGCCCTCGAAGCGGCTGGAGTTCTTCAGGCCGCCCGAGCGGGACTTCTGGCCCTTGTGGCCGCGCCCGGCGGTCTTGCCGTGGCCCGAGCCGGGGCCGCGGGCCACGCGCTTGCGCTTCTTGTTGGCCCCCGGGTTGGGGCGCAGGTCGGTGAGTTTCATTACTTGGCCTCCTCAACGGTGACCAGGTGGGCGACCTTGGCGATCTGGCCCCGCACGGCGGGGTTGTCGGCCAGCTCGCGCACCCGGTGCATCTTGGTCAGGCCCAGGGCCTTGAGGGCGGCCTTCTGGTCCTTGGGGTAGCCGATGGGGCTCTTGGTCAGCTTGACGCGGATCGCCATCAGGCCACCTCCTCCTTGCGCAGGCGCTTGACGTCCTGCCAGGTCTGGAGCTGGCGCAGCGCCTCCATGGTGGCGTAGGCGATGTTGACGGGGTTGCGCGAGCCGAGCTCCTTGGTGAGCACGTCGGTGACGCCGGCGAGCTCGAGGATGGCGCGGGGCACCATGCCCGCGATCACGCCGGTGCCGGGGGCCGCCGGGCGCAGCAGGATGGTGGAGGAGCCGTGGGTCACCTGGATCTCGTGGGGGATGGTGCCGCCCTGCAGGGGCACCTCGACCAGCGAGCGGCGGGCGTAGTTCTGGGCCTTCTGCACCGCGATGGGCACTTCCTTGGCCTTGCCCAGGCCCAGCCCCACCCGGCCCTGGCGGTCGCCCACCACGACCAGCGCCCCGAAGCGGAAGCGGCGGCCGCCCTGGTAGGTCTTGGCGGTGCGGCGCACCACGATCATCTTTTCTTCGAAATCGGTCTCGGGCATTATCTGCTCCTTCAGCGCGTCGGTGTCGAGGGTCTGGGGTCTAGCGCCTTCCGTCGGCCGTTAACCCTGGACGCTCGACCCTCGGCGTTAGAACTCCAACCCGCCCTCGCGGGCGCCGTCGGCCAGGGCCTTGACCCGCCCGTGGTACTTGTAGCCGCCGCGGTCGAAGACCACCTGGGTGATGCCTTTCTCCTTGGCGGCCTTGGCGAGGGCCTCGCCCACCTTCTTCGCCACCTCGGTCTTGTTGCCGGTGAGGCCCAGGGCCTTGCTCGAGGCCGAGGCCAGGGTCACGCCCTTGGAGTCGTCGATGATCTGCGCGTAGATGTGCTGGAGGCTGCGGAAGACCGACAGGCGGAGCCGTCCGGAAGCCTTGACCGCATTGCGCACGCGGAACTTGCGGCGATCAGCAGTGGAGAGTTTGGACATGGCTCATCCTCCTTACTTGGTGCCGGTCTTGCCGGGCTTGAGCTTGATGGGCTCGTCGGCGTAGTAGATGCCCTTCTCGTGGTAGGCGCTGGGCTTGCGGATCGAGCGCAGGTTGGCCGCGGTCTGGCCCACGAGCTGCTTGTCGATGCCGCGGATGACCACCTTGGTGGGCTCGGGCACCTCGAAGGTGATGCCCTGCGGGGGCTCGACGACCACCGGGTGGCTGTAGCCGACGGTGAGCTCGAGGTTCTTGCCGGCGAGCTTGGCGCGGTAACCGATGCCCTTGATCAGCATCTCGCGGCTGTAGCCCTCGGCCACGCCCTTGACCGCGTTGGCGATGAGGGTGCGGGTGAGGCCGTGCAGGCTCCTGTGGCGGCGCTGGTCGGTGGGGCGCTCGACCTTGACGCTGCCGTCCGCGACGCTCACCTTGAGCTCGGGATCGACGGCAACGGTGTTCTCGCCCTTGGGGCCCTTGACCTTGACGTTGGCATAAGCCACTTCAACGGTCACGCCCTTGGGCAGGGGGATGGCTTGTTTACCAATTCGAGACATGGCTTTTATTTCTCCTTCTGGGGGCCCCCGAACAAGCGCGACGGTCTCGTTCGGCAGTTGGCGTCAACTTCGGGCCGGCCCCAAATCGGCTGGTTTGGGGGCTCGATTACCACACCTCGCAGATGATTTCGCCGCCCACGCCCAGCCTGCGGGCTTCGCGGTCCACGAGCACACCCTTGGAGGTCGAGATGATGGCCGTGCCCAGGCCCTTGCGCACCACGGGCACGTTCTCGGCGTTGACGTAGACGCGCCGGCCAGGGCGGCTGACGCGCTGGATGTGCTGGATGACCTTCTCACGGCGGGGGCCGTACTTGAGGATCAGGCGCAGGTAGGGCTTGCCCTCGACCTCGACGCGCTCGAGGCCCTTGAGGTAGCCCTCGCGCACCAGGAGCTGGGCGATCTGCTCCTTGAACTTCGAAGCAGGCACCTCCACGCTCTCCTTGTGGACCGTCAGACCGTTGCGGATCCGGGTCAACATGTCGGCAATAGGATCGCTGTACATTCTTCCTCTCCTCTTACGCCCCGAGCGGAGCTATTCTTGGCGGGTCTGCCGCGCGAGTCAGGTCTTGAGCCGTTTGCGCTCAACCGTGCGACTTGGGCAACCCCTCCGGCTCGTGGGCTCGGTTGGCCTGCGGTCTCGGAGCAAAGCCTCCGACCGGCCAGACCACCTTTACCAGCTAGCCTTCTTCACGCCGGGCAGGAGCCCCCTGTGGGCCATCTCCCGCAGCTGGATGCGGCTGATGCCGAAGTAGCGGATGTAGCCCTTGGCCCGGCCGGTGAACGCGCAGCGGTTCTTGTGGCGGGTAGGGCTGGCGTCGCGGGGCAGCTCGGCCAGTGCGGCCCAGTCCCCGGCGGCCTTGAGCGCGGCCCGCTTGGCGGCGTACTTGGCGACGGTCTTCTGCTTGCGCTTCATCTTCTCGACTTGCGATTTCTTCGCCATTGACTCACCTCCTCTCTTACTTGCGGAACGGGAAGCCCAGCAGCTCGAGCAGCGCCCGCGCCTCCTCGTCGGTCTTGGCGGTGGTCACGACGGCGATGTCCATGCCGCGCACGGCGTCGACCATGTCGAAGGTGATCTCGGGGAAGATCGCCTGTTCGCGCAGCCCCAGGTTGTAGTTGCCGCGCCCGTCGAAGCCGCCCGGGTTGATGCCGCGGAAGTCGCGGATGCGGGGCAGGCCGACGGTGAGGAGCTTCTCGAGGAAGATCCACATGCGGTCGTTGCGCAGCGTCACCCGCAGGCCGATGGGCATGCCCTGGCGCAGCTTGAAGTTGGAGATCGACTTCTTGGCGCGGGTGACGGCCGGCTTCTGGCCGGTGATGAGCGCGAGCTCCTGCCCGGCCTTCTCCAGGATGCGGCTGTCCTCCTTGGCCTCGCCCAGGGCCTGGTTGACCACGACCTTCACCAGGCGCGGCACCGCCATGACGTTGTCGTAGCCGAAGCGCTTCATCAGCTCGGGGACGACTTCGGTCTTGTACTTGTTGCGCAGGTAAACCTCGAGCGCCATCTCACTTCTCCTTCACGTCCAAGGCGCCCCCGCAGCTCACGCACACGCGGACGCGGCGGGTCTTGCCGTTCTCGGTGACTTCCTTCTTGCGCACGCGGGTGGGCTTGCCGCAGCTCGGGCAGACCGGCATCACCTTGGAGACGTGCAGCGGGCCTTCCTTCTCCACGAAGCCGCCCTGGGGGTTGCGGGGGTTGGGGCGCACGGCGCGCTTGATGACGTTGATCCCCTCCACCACCACGGTCTGTTCCTTGGGGTTGACCGCCAGCACCTTGCCGGTCTTGCCCTTGATGCCGGGCTTGAACTCGCCGGTCTTGGGGTCGGTGCGGTCCTTCCTGCCGGAGATCACCAGGACGGTGTCCCCCTTCTTCACATGAAGCTTGGCCTTTTCCATCACAGCACCTCGGGGGCCAAGGAGACGATCTTCATGAAGCCGCGCTCGCGCAGCTCACGGGCCACCGGGCCGAACACGCGCGTGCCGCGGGGCTCGTTCTGGTTGTTGATGATCACGGCAGCGTTGGTGTCGAAGCGGATGGTGCTGCCGTCGGCGCGGCGGATCTCCTTGGCGGTACGCACCACCACGGCCTTGACCACCTCGCCTTCCTTGACCATGCCGCGCGGGATGGCCTCCTTGACCGAAGCCACGATGATGTCGCCCACGCTGGCGTACTTGCGGTTGGAACCCCCCATGATGCGGATGGCCGCGATCTTGCGGGCTCCGGTGTTGTCGGCTACGTCGAGTACGGTCTCGTTCTGGATCATGCCTTACCACGCTCCTTGCGCAGCAGGTAACGCTCGATCAGGTCCATCCGGCCTTCCTCGACCTTCTTGACCACGGTGAAGCGCTTGCGGGCCGACATCGGGCGGGACTCCCGGATCTCGACCACGTCGCCCAGCTTGTACTCGCCCTTTTCGTCGTGGGCGAGGTACTTCTTGGAGCGCTTGATCACCTTGCCGTAAATGGGGTGGGGGAACTGGCGCTCCACCAGGACAGCGACGGTCTTTTCCATCTTGTCGCTGACCACCACGCCGGTCAGGCTTTTCTTCGGCATCCTCGATCTTCTCCTTTATTTCAAGAGCCACAGGCCGCACTCTGCCCTGCGGGAAAGGGGCGACCCAAGCAGTCCAAATGGCGAGTATACACCAACGCTGCCAGGCCGCCAAGGGCCGCGCCCCCGCTGGGCGGGGGCCGCGAGCTACTTCTGCTTCTCCGTCAGGACGGTGAGGAGCCGGGCGATCTCGCGCTTGGTCTCCCGCACGCGGTGGTTCTTGTCGAGCTGGCCGATGGAGGCCTGGAAGCGCAGCTCCATGAGCTCCTTCTTGCGGGCGGCCACCTCCTTCTGCAGGTCGGCCACCGAGAGCTTGCGGATCTCACTGAGCTTCATCGTAGGCATCGCGTCTCACCACCTTCGTCAGCACCGGCAGCTTGTGACCGGCCAGGCGCAGCGCTTCACGGGCCTGCTCCTCGGTCACGCCCGCCACCTCGAACATCACCCGGCCGGGCTTGACCACGGCCACGTAGCCTTCGACGTTACCCTTACCCTTACCCATTCGGACTTCCAGGGGCTTCTTGGTGAAGGGCTTGTCGGGGAAGATGCGGATGAAGATCTTCCCGCCGCGGCGGAAGTGGCGCACCATGGCCACACGGGCGGCTTCGATCTGCTGGGCGGTGATCCAGCCGGGTTCGGTGGTCACCAGGCCCCACTCGCCGAAGGCCACGTAGTCACCGCCCTTGGCGGCGCCGGCCATGCGGCCGCGGTGGGCCTTGCGGTACTTCATGCGCTTGGGCATCAGCATGGCTTACTCACCCCCCTCGCGGGTGCCTCCCCCGCTGCGGCGCACGGCCGAGCGGCGGCGGGGACGGCCGTCTTCGCGGTCGCGGCGGGGCGTGGCGGGGCGCGGCGCGGGGGCGGGCACCGCCCCGACCTTCTTGCCGCCGATGACCTCGCCCATGAAGACGTAGGCCTTCACGCCCAGCGAGCCGTAGGTGGTCTCGGCGCGGGCGGTGCCGTAGTCGATGTTGGCGCGCAGGGTGTGCAGGGGCACGCGGCCTTCGGCGGCCCACTCCACGCGGGCCTGCTCGGCGCCGCCGATGCGGCCGGAGACCACGATCTTAGCCCCCTGGGCCCCGCTCTCGCGCACGCGCTGCACGGCCTGCTTGATGCTGCGGCGCACGGCGAAGCGGCGCTCGATCTGCTCGGCCACGCGCTGGGCCACCAGCGGGGCGGAGAGGTTGGGGTTGCCCACCTCCTGCACGTTGAGCGCGACGGTCTTGCCGGGGAACTGCTTCTGCAGGCTCTCGCGCAGGCGCTTGATGGTCTCGCCGCCGCGGCCGATCACCACGCCGGGCTTGGCGGCGTAGACGGTGACGGCCACGTTGTCGGCCGCGCGCTCGATGTCGATGCGGGCCAGGCCGGCGGGCCGGAGCTCGCGCTCGATCTGCGCGCGGATCTTGCGGTCTTCGACGATGGTCTTGGCGTAGGCCTTCTTGCCGGCGTACCAGCGCGACTCGAACTCGCGGGTGATGCCGAGGCGCAGGCCCACGGGGTTGATCTTATTTCCCATCTTTCTCCCCCACGATGATGGTGATGTGGCTGGTACGCTTCTTGATGATGTGGGCCTGGCCGCGGGCGCGGGGCAGCACCCGCTTGAGCGAGGGCCCCTCGTCCACGTAGGCGGCCTTGACCACCAGTTGGTCCTCGAGCATGTCGAAGTTGTTGATGGCGTTGGCCGCGGCCGACTCGAGCACCTTCACCACGGGCTCGGAGGCCCGCTTGTTGGTGTACTTGAGGATGGCCTTGGCCTCGTCCACACCCTTGCCCCGGATCAGGTCCACCACCAGGCGGGCCTTGCGGGGCGACATGCGGATGTAGCGAGCGATGGCTTTAGCTTCCATTCCGTGCATTCTCCCTTCGGTCGCCCTTCCGGCTGAGCCGGAAGGTGGCGGACTTACTTCTTGGTGGCCTTGGTGTCCTTCCCGTGCCCGCGGTAGGTGCGGGTGGGGGCGAATTCGCCCAGCTTGTGCCCTACCATCTGCTCGGTGACGTACACCGGGACGTGCTGCTTGCCGTTGTACACCGCCAGGGTGTGGCCGATCATCTCGGGGACGATGGTGCTGCGGCGGCTCCAGGTCTTGATGACCCGCTTCTCACCCTTGGCGTTCATCGCCTCCACCTTCTCGATGAGGTGGCCGTCGATGAAAACCCCTTTCTTCATGCTACGCGGCATAGTTTCTCCTACTCGTGCCTAGGGCACCAAAACCTTTATTTCTTGCGCCGGGCAACGATGAGGGCGCTCGAGGGCTTCTTCTTCTTGCGGGTCTTGAGACCTTTCGCCTGCTGGCCCCAGGGCGAGACGGGGGCGCGGCCGCGGGGGGCACGGCCCTCACCACCGCCGTGGGGGTGGTCCACCGGGTTCATCACGGTGCCGCGCACGTGGCCCTTGCGGCCGCGGTGGCGGGTGCGGCCCGCCTTGCCCAGCACGATGTTCTTGTGGTCGGCGTTGGAGACGGTGCCGATGGTGGCGTAGCTCTCGGCGTGGACCTTGCGCAGCTCGCCCGAGGGCAGGCGCAGGATCACGTAGTCGCCCTCGCGGCCCTGGACCTGCACGCTGGTGCCGGCGCTGCGGGCCATCTTGGCGCCCTTGCCGGGCTCGAGCTCGACCGCGTGGATCACCGTACCGACCGGGATGAAGCGCAGGGGCAGGGCGTTGCCGGGCTGGATGAGGGCTTCGGGGCCGCTGAGCACCTCGGCGCCGACCGCCAGGCCGTCGGGGGCCAGGATGTAGCGCTTCTCGCCGTCCTTGTAGAACAGCAGCGCGATGCGCGCGGTGCGGTTGGGGTCGTACTCGATGGCGGCCACCTTGGCCGGGATGTTGGCCTTGTCGCGGCGGCGGAAGTCGATGATGCGGTACAGGCGCTTGTGCCCGCCGCCACGGAAGCGGCTGGTGATGCGGCCCTGGTTGTTGCGCCCGCCGGTCTTCTTGATGGGGGCGGTGAGGCTCTTCTCCGGCTTGGTCTTGGTGATGTCGGAGAAGTCCGCCACCGTCATGAAGCGGCGCGACGGGGTGTAGGGACGGAATTTCTTGACTGCCATTGTCTACCTCACTTGATACGAGCTAACCGAGTCGCTCTGATCCCAAGTGGTCTCTTGCCCCTTCATCGTGCGGCCGCCGGGATGGGGCCGCTACGCTCGGTCTCGAGGCGAGGGGTGCGCACCGCCGTCGCGGCCCGTGCGCACGCCCGGTTTAGATCAAGCCCTCCAGGGCCTCGATCTTCTGTCCGGCGGCCACCGTGACGATGGCCTTCTTGCGGTCGGCCTTCTTTCCCGTGAAGCGGCCCAAGCGGGCGGCTTTGCCCTCGTAGTTCTGCACGTTGACCCGCACCACCTTGACCTTGAACGCGGCTTCCACGGCGTTCTTGATCTCGGTCTTGGTGGCGGTGGGCGCCACCAGGAAGGTGTAGGTGCCCTCGGCGAACTTGGCGTAGGCCTTCTCGGAGAGCAGGGGCTTGAGGATCACGTCGTAGGCGGTCTTCATGCCTCACCTCCGTGGCCCTGGCCGCGCGCGGCCAAGCGGGCCTGTGCCGCCTCCCAGGCGGGCATGTCCAGCACCAGGGTCTCCTGGCGCAGGATGTCGTAGACGTTGAGGCCGGCCGGGGCCAGCACCCGCACCTTGGGCAGGTTGCGGGCGGCGCGGGCCACCTTCTCGTCGGCGGTGACCAGCAGAACGGTGGTGCCGGCCAGTCCGTTGGCCTCGAGCCAGGCCACGAACTCCTTGGTCTTGCCGTTCACGCCCTCGAAGCCGTCGGCGATGAGCAGCCTGCCCTCCTTGGCGCGGTCGGCCAGGGCCATGGAGAGCCCGAGCTGGCGCACCTTCTTGGGCAGGGTGTAGCTGTAGTCGCGGGGCTGGGGCCCGAAGACCGTACCGCCGCCCACGAAGATGGGCGCGCCGGCGTCGCCGTGGCGGGCACGGCCGGTGTGCTTCTGGGAGTAGGGCTTCTTGGTGGTGAAGTTGACCATGCCGCGGGTCTTGGTCGCGGCGGTGCCCCGGCGGCGCGAGGCGAGCTGCCAGCGCACCACCTCGTAGAGCACGTGGGGGTTGATCTCTTCGGGCAGCGTGGCCTGAAGCTCGCGCTTGCCCTTGGCGGAGAGTACCGTGAGGTTATACATCTGCTATCGCTCCTCCCCTCAGGCCTTCCGCTTGGCCGCCGGGCGGCGGCTGGTCTCGCGCACCGTCACCAGGTTGCCGTTGGCGCCGGGGATGGCCCCCTTGACCAGGATCAGGTTCTCCTCGGGGATCACGTCCACGACCTCGAGGTTCTGCACGGTGATGCGCTCGGCGCCGTAGTGACCGGCCATCTTCTTGCCCTTGTACACGCGGCCCGGGGTCTTGCGGTTACCGATGGAGCCGGGGTGGCGGTGCACCTTGTGGGCGCCGTGGGTCATGTTGCCGCCGGCGAAGTTCCAGCGCTTCATCACGCCGGTGAAGCCGCGGCCCTTGGAGATGCCGCTGACGTCCACCTTCTCGCCGGGCTGGAAGATGGAGACGGTCACGGTGTCGCCCTCGGGACTGAAGCCGCGCAGCTCGCGCAGGTAGCGCACGGGCTCCACGCCGGCCTTGGCGAAGTGGCCCTTCATGGGCTTGTTGACCCGCTGGGCCTTCTTGGGCTGGAAGCCGAGCTGCACCGCCTCGTAGCCGTCCTTCTCGACGGTACGGCGCTGCACCACCGGGCAGGGCCCGGCCAGGATCACGGTCACCGGCACGGCCTTGTCGTTCTTCCAGACCTGGGTCATGCCGACCTTGGTTCCGAGGATGCCTTTCACCGTCCACCCCCGAGGATCTTCATTTCGATCTCCACCCCGGTGGGCAGGTCGAGGCTCTGCAGGCTCTCGATGGTCTTGCGGTTGGGGTCGGAGATGTCGACCAGGCGGTTGTGGGTGCGCAGCTCGAAGTGCTCGCGACTGTCCTTGTGCTTGAACGGACCGCGCAGCACGGTGAAGCGGCGAACCCGGGTAGGCAGGGGCACCGGACCGGCGACCTGAGCCCCGGTGCGGCGGACCGTTTCGACGATCTTGGCCGCCGAGGCGTCCAGGCTCTTGTGGTCGAAGCCCCGTAGCTTGATTCGGATCTTTGGCATTCAGGGCCTCCTTACTCCAGGATCTTGGCGACGACGCCGGCGCCGACGGTGCGGCCGCCCTCGCGGATGGCGAAGCGCAGGCCCTCCTCCATGGCGATGGGCTTGATGAGCTCGACGGTGAAGGTGACGTTGTCGCCGGGCATCACCATCTCCACCCCCTTGGGCAGCTCGACCACCCCGGTCACGTCGGTGGTGCGGAAGTAGAACTGCGGCCGGTAGTTGGTGAAGAACCCGGTGTGCCGCCCCCCCTCCTCCCGCTTCAGCACGTACACCGAGGCCTCGAACCTGGTGTGCGGCGTCACGCTGCCCGGCTTGGCCAGCACCTGCCCCCGCTCGACCTCCTCGACCTGCACATGCCCCACCTCGACGGCTTCGAGGTGCTCGAGCAGCTCCAGCGCCTCGACCGCGGCAACGACCTCGTGCCCAAGGTGGTGCTCACCGCCGACGCCACCCCCGAGGCCCGC
>NZ_QXDL01000008.1:0-42713 GCF_003574345.1 Calidithermus terrae | reverse complement strand
GGCGGGGGTCGCCCGGCTGGCAGTCGGCGGGCGGGGGCGCGTAGCCCAGGGAGACGAGCCCGCCCTGCCCCTGGAGCGCGACGGGGCTCTCCAGCGCCCGCACGTTGGCCTCGGCCGCCAGCACGCCGTAGTAGGCCTGGCGCAGGCTGGGGTGCTGCTCGAGCGGCGCGAAGAAGCCCTGCGCCCCCGCCAGCCCGCCCAGCAGCACGATCCACCCCAGGTGCCGCCTCACGGGGCCTCCTCCAGCCCGCCCAGCATCTTCTGGTACACCGCGATCAGCGTCTCGATCTCCCCCTCGCTGAGCTGCCGGTAGCGCGGCAGCGTGACCTCGCGCCAGCGCCGGTTGAGCTCGCCGAGCTGCTCCTCCCCCTGCGCCGTGAGGGTCAGCCGGATCCGCCGGCGGTCACTGGCCTCGATCTCGCGCCGGATCAGGCCCCGGTCCTCGAGGCTGTTGAGAAGCTGCGACACGCCGGGCGGGGAGGCCTCGAGCACCTCCGCCAGCGCCCCAGGCTGCTCGACCCCCGAACGGATAAGGTTGAGCGCCAAGCACTGCATCGGCGAAAAACCCAGCGGCTCATAGGCCCGCTGTGCGTCCTGGCGCATCCGCCACAACACCTGCAGTGCGAGGGCCTCGAGCTCGTCGAGCCGGGGAGCGGAATGATTCATACGTATGAAAAGTTAGCCCTTCTTATGGGTCGGGTGTGTAGGGCATGGCACAGATTGGGAAATTGGTAACGAGGGGGTTGGGGGGATGTCGAGGGTCGATGGCTGATAGCCGAACGCGGGTCGTACGTCTTACGTCGTACGCAAGACGCAAAACGCAAGACGCCAAACGCCAAACGCCAAACGCCAAACGCAAAACGCCGGTTGTACGTCTTACGTCTTACGCCCTGGCCCTCGACCCTCGACAAACCACGAGCTGACGGCGGACCGCTGATAGCAGACGGCTGACAGCGAACCAAAAACACGGCCCCTAAGGGCCGTGCCTGTAAGCCTCGAGCTAATCCGCTGCCGACTCCTGGAGGGATTCCTCGAGATCGAAGCCGAGATCCCTGGGGCGCAGGGCGTAGTAGCCGGGGGAGACGCGCTCGAAGGGGGAGTAGGCCCAGCGGACGCTGGCGGTGAGTTTTTGGAGGACGTTGTCAGGCAGGCTCTCGGTTTCTTTCCAGAGCCCCTTTTCCACGATGCGCCGGGTGATTTCCCGGTGGTAAAGCGGTCCCTCCGCTTCCCGTAGCACGATCTCGATGGCCTGAACGAGAGTCATAACCCGAGATTGAGGGTAGCAAGCCGCGGAGCAAATCCCTGCGGCAAATAACCCGCGTTCAGACGAGCGAGTGCAAATTGTGTGTTTACCTGCTCAGCTCACCCACTCGCCGGCGCGCATCAGCGGCTCGGCGGTCCCGTCCTGGGCGATGCCGTCTACGTCAACCTCGCCCGAGCCGATCATCCAGTCGATGTGGATGAGGCTCGAGTTGGCCCCGCGCGCCGCCAGTTCCTCCTCGCTGAGCTTGTCGCCGTCGATCATGCACTCGGTGTAGGCCTGCCCCAGCGCGATGTGGCTGGCCGCGTTCTCGTCGAAGAGGGTGTTGTAGAAGAGGATGCCGCTCTGGGAGATGGGGGAGGAGTGGGGCACGAGCGCGACCTCGCCCAGGCTGCTGGCGCCGGGGTCGGTCTGCAGCACCTGCCGCAGGATCTCCTCGCCCTGCTCGGCGGTGGCCTCCACGATCTTGCCCCCCTCGAAGCGCACCCGGATGCCGTCGAGCAGGCTGCCCTGGTAGGAGAGGGGCTTGCTCGAGCTCACGTACCCCTCGATGCGGTCCTTGTGCGGCGTGGTGAAGACCTCCTCGGTGGGGATGTTGGGGTTGCAGACCACGCCGTTCTTGGCGCGGCCGCTGCCCCCGGACCACAGGTGCCCGTCGGCCAGGCCCACCCGCAGGTCGGTGCCGGGGCCGCGGAAGTGCAGCGCGGCGTAGCGGCGCTCGTTGAGGAAGTCCACGCGCTCCTTGAGCCGCCGGTTGTGGGCCTCCCAGGCGGCCACGGGGTCGTCCTGGTCCACCCTCGAGGCCTGGAAGATGGCCTCCCACAGCTTGGCGACAGCTACCTCCTCGGGGTCGCCGGGGAAGACCATCTGAGCCCAGGAGGGGGTGGCGTAGGAGACGATGGTCCAGTTGATGTGGAAGCTGGTGATGAGCTCGAGCGCGGGCCGCATCGCCAACGACTGGGCCTTGCTCGAGCGCGCCACGTGGTCGGGGTTTTGCCCCTTGAGCAGCCCCGGGTTTTGCCCGCTGATCGCCAGCCGGGCCGCGCCGCTGCGGTAGGCCTCGGCCATGGCGTCGTAGAACCACACCGGGGCCTTGTCGAAGCTCTCGGGCCGGGCGTGCTGGAAGCGGGCGAGCGTGGCGGCGTCGTCGGAGAAGAGGGTCGTTACCAGCGAGGCCCCCGCCTTGTAGGCGTGCTCGGTGATCTTGCGGGTGAGCTCGAGCGCCTCGACGGGGGCGGTCATGACGAGCTCCTGCCCGGGCTGCAGGTTGAGGCCGATCTTTACCGCCACCTGCGCCAAGCGGTCGAGCTTGTTGGCGAAATCGTTGTTGCTCATGCCCCAACACTCTACCCGAAGCTTGACGGCCCCCTGTAAGGGCCGCTACCCTGGGGGCAGCATGAAGGGCCCCCGCCCCCGCACCCCCCGCAGCTTCAAGTGGCACCACCAGAAGTGGAGGCTCTGCCCCCACGCCCAACGCTGAACGCCGGGCGCGGGTCGTACTCCTGGGTCGTACGTCTTACGCCGTACGCAAGACGCCAGACGCGAAACGTAAAGCACCCAAAGCAATAACCCCGAACCGATGGCGTCTGGTCGTCGGCGTTGGGCTTTTGGCCATCGGCTATCAGCTATCAGCTATCAGCTATCGACCTTTAACGAGGTGCCCATGCAGCTACCCAGCTACCCCCTGCCCGACCCTCGAGGCCGCTACGGCGACTTCGGCGGGCGCTACGTCCCCGAGACCCTGATCCCCGCGCTCGAGGAGCTCACCGCCGCCTACGAGCACTTCAAGCACGACCCCGACTACCTGGGGGAGTACGAGTGCTACCTGCGCGAGTACGTGGGCCGCCCCTCGCCGCTGTACTTCGCCGAGAACCTCACCCGCCACCTCGGCGGGGCGAAGATCTACCTCAAGCGCGAGGACCTCAACCACACCGGGGCCCACAAGATCAACAACACCCTGGGCCAGGCGCTGCTTTGCAAGCGCATGGGCAAGAAGCGGGTCATCGCCGAGACCGGCGCGGGCCAGCACGGGGTCTCGGTGGCGACGGTCGCGGCGCTGATGGGCCTGGAGTGCGTGGTCTACCAGGGCGCCGAGGACGTGCGCCGCCAGGCGCTCAACGTGTTTCGCATGCAGCTTTTGGGGGCCGAGGTGCGGGCGGTGGAGAGCGGCACCCGCACCCTCAAGGACGCCACCAACGAGGCCATCCGCGACTGGGTGACCAACGTGCGCGACTCCTTCTACATCATCGGCTCGGTGGTGGGGCCGCACCCCTACCCGGCCATGGCCCGCGACTTCCAGAGCGTCGTGGGCGAGGAGGTCAAGCAGCAGTTGCTCGTCAAGGAGGGCCGTCCGAACCCCGACGCGGTGATCGCCTGCGTGGGCGGCGGCTCCAACGCCATCGGGGTGTTCGCGCCCTTCGCCTACCAGCAGCCGCGCCCCCGCCTGATCGGGGTCGAGGCCGCGGGGCACGGCCAGGCCTCGGGCCTGCACTCCCTCTCCATCGGCGCGGGCCGCAAGGGCGTGCTGCACGGCTCGATGATGTACCTGCTCTACGACGACGACGGCCAGATCCAGCCGGCCCACTCGGTCTCGGCGGGCCTGGACTACCCCGGCGTGGGGCCGGAGCACTCCTACTACGCCGAGCAGGGCCTCGCCGAGTACGTGGGCATCACCGACGACGAGGCCCTCGAGGGCTTCAAGCTGCTCTCGCGCCTGGAGGGCATCCTGCCCGCGCTCGAGAGCGCCCACGCCATCGCCTACGCCGCCAAGCTGGCCCCCGAGATGGACCCCGAGCAGGTCATCGTCATCAACCTCTCGGGCCGGGGCGACAAGGACGTGGTGGAGGTGATGCGGGTGCTGGAGGAGCGTCGAGGGTCGAGGGCCGAGGGCCGAGGGCCACAGGAGGTGGCCCGATGACCACCCGCGAAGCCTTCGAACGCGCTGCTTACGAGGGCCGCGCCGCGCTGATCCCCTACGTGATGGCCGGCTACCCCGACGCGCAGGGGGCGCTCGAGACCGTGCGCCGCGTGCTGCCCTACGCCGACCTGCTCGAACTCGGCCTGCCCTACTCCGACCCCCTGGGCGACGGCCCGGTGATCCAGCGGGCCTCCGAACGGGCCCTGCGCCAGGGCACCCGCCTGAAGGACGTGCTCGAGTTCGTGCGCCAGGTGCGCTCCCTCACCGACAAGCCGCTGTTCATCATGACCTACATCAACCCGGTGATCGCCACCGGCCCCCGCCGCTTCTTCGAGGCCTTCAAGGCCGCCGGGGCCACCGGCCTCATCCTCCCCGACCTCCCCCCGGACGAAGACCCCGCGCTGGTGGCGCTCGCCCACGGGGTGGGCCTCGAGACCACCTTCCTGCTGGCCCCCACCTCCACCGACGCCCGCATCGCCACCGTCGCGCCCCACTGCACGGGTTTCGTGTACACGGTCTCGGTGGCCGGCGTGACGGGCGCACGCGACAAGCTGCCCGATGGCTTACCCGAACTCGTCCAGCGCATCAAACAGCACACCGCCGCGCCCGTAGCCATCGGCTTCGGCATCTCCAACCAGACCACCGCCCGCCAAGCCGCCCAGGCCGCCGACGGCGCGGTGATCGCCAGCGCCCTCATCCGCGCCCACGAGGAAGGGCGGCCGCTCGAGCCCGTCCTGGAAGAGGTGCGGCAGGGGCTTTTCAGGCAGGTGAGCGTCTGAAGCGGAGGTAGGAGGAAGGGTTTAGCTGTAGCTCGCGGTAGACGGCGGTAAGCTTACCGCCGTCAGCGCTCAGCCATCAGCTTGTGGTTTGTCGAGGGGCGAGGGCCAGGGCGTAAGACGTAAGACGTAAGACGTAAGACGTAAGACGTAAGACGTACAACCGGCGTTTTGCGTAGGACGTACGACGCAGGACGCACGACCCGCGCCCGGCATTGGGCGTTCGGCTATCAGCTATCGACCCTCGACGCCTTCCAACCCCCACCCGGTACAATCCAAACCATGAAGCGCATCGTCCGGGCGGAGTGCCTGAGCTACATCCAGACCCTCCCGGACGGCTCTTTCCCCCTCATCTACCTCGACCCGCCCTTCAACACCGGCAAGGTGCAAAAGCGCAACCGCATGCGGGTGGTGCAGGACGAGGGCGGCTCGCGCCTCGGCTTCGGCGGCAGGAAGTACCGCGCCGAGCCGCTCGAGTCCCCCGCCTACCTCGACGCCTTCGACGACTTCTTGGCCTTCCTCGAGCCCCGCCTGCGCCAGGCCCACCGCCTGCTGACCCCGACCGGCTCGCTCTTCGTCCACCTCGACTACCGCGAGGTGCACTACGTCAAGGTGCTGCTCGACGGCATCTTTGGCCGCCGGAGCTTCATCAACGAGATCGTCTGGGCCTACGACTACGGGGGCCGCCCGCGCCGGCGCTGGCCCGCCAAGCACGACACCCTGCTGTGGTACGCCCGCGACCCGGGGGCCTACACCTTCAACTACGAGGCCATCGACCGCATCCCCTACATGACGCCCCGCATGGTCGGCCCCGAGAAGGCCGCCCGCGGCAAGACCCCCACCGACGTGTGGTGGCAGACCATCGTGCCCACGACCAGCCGCGAGAAGACCGGCTACCCCACGCAAAAACCCCTGAAGCTGCTCGAGCGCGTCGTCAAGGTGCACTCCAACCCCGGCGACGTCGTGCTCGACTTCTTCGCCGGCTCGGGCACCACCGGCGAGGCGGCCGCGCGGCACGGGCGGGGCTTCGTGCTGGTGGACCAGAACCCGGCGGCCCTCGAGGTCATGCGCCGTAGACTCGCCCCTTACGAGCCTGAGATAATCGAGCTCGATGCGACCCCCGCTCCGCCTGAAGCTCGGCGCGCTTGAGCTGTTCGTGCTCAACGACGGCGACATCTGGCTCGACGGCGGCTCGACCTTCGGGGTGGTGCCCCGGGTGGTCTGGACCCGCCTCACCGAGCCCGACGAGCAAAACCGCATCCGCCTGAGCATGAACCCCTTGCTGGCGCGGGTCGCCGGTCAGTGGGTGCTGGTCGAGACCGGCATCGACCGCAAGCCCGGCCCCAAGCACCGCGAGCTCTACAAGCTCGGCGACGAAAACCCGCTGCTCGCGCAGCTCGCCGCTCTCGGCGTGGCCCCCGAGGACATCTCGTGGGTTATCAACACCCACCTGCACTTCGACCACGCTGGGCTCAACACCCGCTGGCAGGGCGGCCGCCTGCTCCCCACCTTCCCCAACGCCCGCTACGTCGTGCAGCGGCAGGAGCTCGAGGAAGCCACCCACCCCCACGAGCGCAGCCGCGCCAGCTACCTCCCCGAGAACATCGGGCCCGTGCTCGAGGCCGGCCTCTTCGAGGCCGTCGAAGGCGAGACCGAGCTGTTGAGGGGCCTGCGCTTAGTCCCGGTGCCGGGCCACACCCTGGGCATGCAGGCGGTGGAGCTGGAGTCCGAGGGGCAGCGCCTGGCCTTCACCGCCGACCTGATTCCCACCCTCATGCAGACCCCGCTGCCCTACATCATGGCCTTCGACCTCTACCCCATGACCACGCTCGAGACCCGCAAGCGCACGTACGCGCGCTGGCTCGAGGGCGATTACCTGCTGGTCTTCACCCACGAGCCGGGGCACCCGCTGGGGAAGCTGGTCGTGGGGGATAAAGGCTACCGGGCCGAGCCCGCCAACCCCTAGCCCCGGCTCACCCAAACGCGAGGGCGCCCACCCGGAGCGCCCTATGTCTTTTTGGCTACCGCCACGGGCTTTACGCCGCCCTCCGCACGTCCGAGCCGTCCGGCGCGAGGGTGATCACCTCGGGCAGGCGGCGCCCGGCGGCGATGGCGGCGGGCAGGCCCTCCAGGCGCTTGAGCACCTCGAAGGGGACGTACTTGTGCTCGCCGCTGATGAAGACGCGGGGGTAATTGTAGAGCTCCCGCCCCACGCCCCACTGCGTAGCGGCGCGCTTCATGGCCCCGCTGATGCCGCCCTTGACGGGCTCGAGGTCGCTCGCCCCGGCCCCGTCCCACTTCCACACCCACTCCCCGCTCTCGGTGCGCACGCCGATGCCGCACAGCCAGGCCACCTCGCCGTCGCCCAAGCTCACCTCCTTGAGCTGGTTCTGCCAGCCCAGGGGGCCAAAGGCCCGGTCGAAGCGCGACATCACGGCGCGGCTGTCGATGTAGGGGGCGATCATGGTCTTGCCGTTCTTGTTGACCTGCACCTTCCACTCGATCTCCTCGGCCGTCAGGGGGGCGGTGAGGGCCTCGAGGCCCCTGAGTTCTTTGGGTTCCTTGGTATTTTCTGTTTTAGACATAATCACATGCCCATTTTAGCACAACCATGAATTCCTGGACTGAAAACCGCGTCACGTAAATCGCTCCGGCGTGGAAGGGGGGTTATCTGCTGTAGCCACAAGATCTCAAGTGGTATCGCGCGATCGAGAGGGATCAATCCTGGTTTGGGAGCCGATCTTCTTGTGGCCTTATTGACAGTGCGAGGTATTTGGGCTACTTTATTGACACGCGTTAGTAACACGAGTTAGTTCGCTCTATCGAGCGTGCGGCTGTTCAGGAGGTGACCGTGGAGCAGGTCCCGGAGACTGGAACGGTGCAAAGGCCTGGGAGGGTGGCCTCGAGTTGGCGGCGGGTGTTCAACCGGGAGGCGATTACGGGTTGGCTCTTCATCCTGCCGGCGCTGGTAGGCTTCGTGCTCTTCTACCTGCTGCCCTCGGTCCGGGCCTTCTCCATCAGTTTCACCGACTGGAACCTCCTGCGCCCGCCCCGGCCGGTGGGGTTAGAGAACTACGAGGCCTTGCTGGCCGACCCCAACTTCTGGCACGCCCTGAAGGTCACCGGGCTGTACGTGCTCTTCAACATCCCCCTGCAAACGGTGCTCGCGCTCCTGCTTGCGGTGCTGATGGACCGCCTGGTGCGCTCGATCTTCGTGCGGGCGGTGGTCATCCTGCCCTACCTGCTGTCGAACGTGGTGGTGGCGATGATCTTCCTGTGGCTGCTCCACCCCATCCTGGGCTACGTCAACGTGTTCCTGGGCCTCTTAGGGCTCGAGCGCCAACCCTTCTTCGGCTCCCCCGACCAGGCCCTGGCGACGGTGGCCGGGGTCAACATCTGGCGGCACATGGGCTTCACGGCGCTGCTGTTTTACGCCGGGCTTCAGTCCATCCCGCGCTCGCTCTATGAGGCTGCCGCCATCGACGGGGCTGGCGAGTGGCGCATGTTCTGGCGCATCACCCTGCCCCTGCTGCGCCCGGTGACGGTCTTCGTGCTCGTCACCAGCGTCATCGGCTCCTTCCAGATCTTCGACACCGTGGCGGTGGCGACGGGGGGCGGTCCCAGCTACGCGACTCGGGTGATCGTCTGGTACATCTACGAGAACGCTTTCCAGTTCTTCAGGATGGGCTACGCCTCGGCCATGTCGATGGTGCTGTTCCTGATCCTGGTGGCCTTCACCCTCATCCAGATGCGGGTGTTCCGGGCCAACCAGTCGGACCTGTCGTAAGAGGGTGGGCATGCATTCCGGCACGACCTACACACGCGAGGTACAACGGCTGACCCCCGGGCGGGTCCTGGCCTGGGCGCTGCTGGCGGCGCTGATCTTCGTCACGCTGTTCCCGCTGTGGATCGTGGTGAAGACCGCGATCACTCACCCCAAGGAACTCTTCGGGCAGGCCACCCTGCTGTTCCCCACCGACCCCACCCTCCTCAACTTCCGGCGGGCGCTGGGGATGGTGAGCCTCGAGGAGAACCTGGCGGTGGGTGGCGTGGCTAACATCAACTTCCTCACCGCCATGCGAAACTCGGTGCTGTTCACCCTCACCATTGTCGTCTTCCAGACCTTCTTCAGCGCCCTGGCCGCCTACGCCTTCGCCCGGCTGCGCTTCCCCGGGCGCGACGTGATCTTCTTCCTCTTCCTGGCCGCGACCATGATCCCGGGCGCGGTGCTGTTCATCCCCAACTTCATCCTGATCAAGAACCTGGGCTGGCTCAACACCTTCCAGGGGATGGTGGCACCCTTCGTGCTGATGACGCCCTTCGCGGTGTTCTTCCTGCGGCAGTTCTTCCTGGCGGTGCCCAAGGAACTCGAGGAGGCCGCCTACCTCGACGGGGCCACGCCCTTCTACATCTTCTGGCGCATCATCCTGCCCATCAGCAAGACCCCGCTGGTCACGCTGGGCATCCTCACCACCATCAACGCCTGGAACGAGTTCTTCTGGCCCTGGATCGTCGGCAAGGACAACAACCTCCAGGTGCTCACCGTCGCGCTCAAGATGTTCCAGTCCCAGACGCCGCAGGGCTCGCCGGACTGGACGGGGCTGATGGCCGCGACCTTCCTGGCCATCATCCCGGTGTTCATCCTGCTGGTGGTGCTGGGGCGGCAGGTGGTGGAGTCGCTACAGTTCAGCGGTCTGAAGTAGGCTTCTTCTTTCGCGTTTTGGGAAAGCTCGAGCTAACCGAAAGGGGTGAGGTAGACGGCCAGCGGGAAATCCACGGTTTCAAGCTTTTCGACCACCGGCAACAGGAATCTCTAGAACAGGAGGGACCATGCACCACGTGTTTCGCAGGACGGCCATCGCGGCGGTCGCGGCTTTAGCCGCCCAGGCTTTCGCCCAGACCGAGATCACCTACTGGCTGTGGGACTCCAACCAGCAGCCGGCGTACCAGGCCTGCGCCAACGCCTTCCAGAAGGAGAACCCCGACATCAGGGTGAGCGTCGTGCAGAAAGGCTGGGACGACTATTGGACCGGGCTCACCACCGGCTTCGTCGCCGGCACCGCTCCCGACGTCTTCACCAACCACCTCGCCAAGTACCCTGAGTTCGCCAGCAACGGCCAGATCGTGGATATTGCCCCGCTGATCAAGCGCGATGGCGTCAAGACCGACCTCTACTACCCGGGGCTCTACGAGCTGTGGGGCCGCGGAGGCAAGCAGTACGGCCTGCCCAAGGACTGGGACACCATCGCCATCGTCTACAACAAGAAGCTTCTGAAGGAAGCCGGGATCAGCGAGGCCACCCTCCGCACCTGGACCTGGAACCCCAAGGACGGGGGCACCTTCGAACGGGTCATCGCCCAGCTCAGCAAGGACAAGAACGGCAACAACGGGCTCTCCAAGAACTTCGACCCCAAGAACGTCGTGCAGTACGGCTTTGTCACCAACGGCTCCGGCGGCGGTTACGGCCAGACCGAGTGGAGCTGGCTGGCGGTATCCAACGGCTTCAAGTTCAACGACGGTCCCTGGGACACCAAGTACTACTACGACAGCCCCAAGCTGGCCGAGACCATCCAGTGGCTGGCCGACCTCAGCCTCAAGAAAGGCTACGCCGTCCCCACCTCCGACGTGAGCCGCCTGGGGTCTGAAGCGTTGTTCACCTCGGGCAAGGTGGCGATGCTGCCTCACGGCTCGTGGATGATCAAGTGGTTCAAGGACAACGCCAAGTTCGACGTGGGCTTCGCCCTGCTTCCAGCAGGCCCCAACGGGCGTAAGAGCATGTTCAACGGCCTGGCCGACTCCATATGGACGGGCAGCAAGAAGCAGGAGCAGGCCTGGAAGTGGGTCAAGTTCCTGGGCTCGCCCGCCTGCCAGAACATCGTCGGTTCCTACGGCGTGGTCTTCCCGGCGATCAAGTCGGGCGTGGACGCGGCGCTGCAGGTGTACAAGAAGAACGGCCTGGACGTGACCGCCTTCACCACCATCGCCAACGCCAAGGGCGCTACCTTTTTGTTCCCCATCACCGACTACGCCTCCGAGATCACCAGCATCATGAGCGCCGCGATGGATTCGGTCTTCCTGGGCAAGGCCAGGGCCGCCGACGCGCTCAAGGACGCCAACGCCAAGGTCAACGCGGTCTTTAAGCGATAGCCGGAAGTGGCGAACGTGGCCCTCGAGGTGCTTGCAAACTCCTTCCCAGGCGCCTCGAGGGCCCGCGCGACGGTCAATAGTCGATGGTCGCGCCAGGCGCGTTGAACCTGAGGCAACCCGCGGCAACTTCGCAAAGGCCCAAGGAGACGAAACCTATGCCTAAAATCACTTTTATCGGCGCGGGGAGCACGGTTTTCGCCAAGAACCTCATGGGCGACATCCTGAGCTTTCCCGAACTTTCCGGCTCTACCCTGGTGCTGTACGACATCAACCCCGAGCGCCTGAAAACCTCGGAGGTCGTGGCCCACCGGCTGGCCCAGAGCCTAGGCGTGAAGCCCCGCATCGTCGCCACCACCGACCGCGAGAGGGCGCTCGAGGGCGCCGACTACGCGATCAACATGGTCCAGGTCGGCGGGTACAGGCCCGCCACCGTCATCGACTTCGAGATCCCCAAGAAGTACGGGCTGCGCCAGACCATCGCCGACACGCTGGGCATCGGCGGGATCATGCGGGCGCTGCGGACCGTACCGGTGCTGCTGGAGATGGCCCGCGACATGGAGCGGCTGTGCCCGGACGTGCTGCACCTCAACTACGTCAACCCCATGGCCATGAACACCTGGGCCCTGCTCAGGGCCACGCGCGTCAAGACCGTGGGGCTGTGCCACAGCGTGCAGGGCACCGCCGAGCAGCTCGCCCGCGACATCGGGGTACCCGTCGAGGAGATCAATTACCTCTGCGCCGGGATCAACCACATGGCCTTCTACCTCAAGTTCGAGCGCGACGGGGAAGACCTTTACCCGCGCATCCGGGAGTACCTCGAGAGCGGGCAGTCCCCCCAGCGGCCGGTGGAGGGCGCCCCCATGGCCGATAAGGTGCGCTACGAGATGTTCCGCCGCCTGGGCTACTTCGTCACCGAGTCCAGCGAGCACTTCAGCGAGTACACCCCCTACTTCATCAAGCGGGACCGCCCCGACCTCATCGAGAAATTCGGCATCCCCCTCGACGAGTACATCCGCCGCTGCGAGGTGCAGATCGCGGGCTGGGAGCACCTGCGGGCCGAGCTCGAGCACAGCAATGAGCCCCTCCCCGTCCACCGCAGCCACGAGTACGGCTCGCTCATCATCCACAGCCAGGAGACCGGCACCCCGCGCGTCGTCTACGGCAACGTGCTCAACCACGGCCTCATCGACAACCTGCCGCAGGGCTGCTGCGTGGAGGTGCCCTGCCTGGTGGACGAGAACGGCGTCCAGCCCACCCGCATCGGCAGCCTGCCGCCGCACCTGGCCGCCCTCATGCGCACCAACGTGGGCGTGCAGGAGCTCGCCGTCGAGGCCATCCTCACCGGCAAGCGCGAGCACGTCTACCACGCGGCCATGCTCGACCCCCACACCGCCGCGGAGCTCGACCTCGAGCAGATCTGGAATCTGGTCGATGAGCTGCTCGAGGCCCACGGGGAGTGGATCCCTGAGCCGTTGCGCCAACGGTCGAGTATCCTGGTCCCCTAGGAGGGACGGGAAAGGGGCATGCCCACACGCAAGCCGCGGGTGACCAGCCAGCAAGTAGCCAAGCACGCCGGCGTCTCCAGGACTACGGTTTCCTTCGTGCTCAACAACGTCCCGGGCGTCGTCATCAGCCCGGAGACGCGCCTGCGGGTCCTGCGCGCGGCCAAGGAGCTGGGCTACGTGCCCAACGCCGCCGCGCGCACGCTGGTAAGCGGCCAGACCGGCACCATCGCCCTGGTCATCCCGCACGCCGAGCACCTCAAGGTGGACGCGTTCCTCCCACAGCTCCTCTACAGCCTCAACGAGGTCAGCTACCGCCACGGTTACCGCGTGCTGCTCGAGCCCGTCGAGGACGCCGCCAAGCCCGGTGCCTACCTCGAGCTCGTCTACGGCAAGCGCATCGACGGGCTGATCGTAGTCAACGCGCGCACCCAGGACGACCCCCACCTGCTCGAGCTCGCCCAGATGGGCTTCCCGCTGGTCCTCATGGGTGCGCGGCTCGCGACCCACGAGGGGATCTACTCGGTGGACACCGACAACCGCACCGCCGCCCGGCACGCGGTGGATCACCTCCTGCGCCTGGGCTACCGGCGCATCGCCCACATCGCCTACGCCCCGCCGGAATACCACGCGGCCAACCTGCGCCTGCAGGGGTACACGGAGGCCCTCGAGGCGGCCGGGCTCGAGGCCGACCCTGCCCTGGTGGCCTACGGCAACTACAGCGCCGAGAGCGGCTACGAAGCCATGCTCACGCTGCTGGAGAGGAAACCCTACCCCAGGGCGCTCTTCGCCGGCAACGACACCATCGCCCTGGGGGCGATGGCCGCCCTCCACGAGAAGGGCCTCAGGATCCCCGACGACGTCGCGGTGGTGGGGTACGACGACATCCCCACCGCGGCCTATGCCTTCCCGCCGCTCACCACCGTGCGCACCCAGGCCGTACTGCACGGCAGCGTGGCGGCCGAGATGCTGATGAAGCTGATGCACGGCAAAACCCCACAGGAGCGGCACGTGATCCTGGAAACCCCGCTGGTGATCCGCCAGTCCTGCGGGGCTAAAGCCGCGAAGGCCGAGGAAGCCTGAGCCTTTTCCCCCTCCCTGCGGCCGGGGAGGGGGAGAGGGGTAATCCCGGACTTCCGCCGGGCAGTGCTTTCAGGCCTGCGCCTGCGCCTCGCCCCGGCGCTCGACCAGGGTCAGGATGTCGTACAGCGCCACGGTCTTGCCCTCCTGGTTGGTGATCTCCACCGCCCAGGTCACCACCCCCGTCAGGCGCTCGCCGGGCTTGGGGTCCTTCTTGGTCTTGTTCTTCACCGTCAGGCGGGCCTGGATGGTGTCGCCGATGCCCACCGGCTCGATGAAGCGCAGCTTCTCGAGCCCGTAGTTCGCCAGCACCGGCCCCGGGGCCGGGCTCACGAAGAGGCCCGCCGCCGCCGAGATCAGGAAGTAGCCGTGGGCCACGCGCTTGCCGAAGATGGATTCCTTGGCCCCGAGCTCGTCCACGTGGGCGTAGAAGTAGTCGCCGCTGACGTTGGCGAAGTTGACGATGTCGGCCTCGGTGACGGTGCGGCGGTGGGTGAGGAAGCTCTCGCCGACCTGGAGGTCCTCGAAGTACTTGCGGAAGGGGTGCACGCCGTCGCTCTTGGTCTCGGCGCCGCGCACGTACTCGCGGGAGATGAAGCTCAGGGTGGTGGGGTCGGCCTGGACGGCGCTGCGCTGCATGAAGTGCTTGATGCCGCGCACCCCGCCCATCTCCTCGCCCGCCCCGGCCCGCCCCGGCCCGCCGTGGATGAGCTGGGGCAGGGGGGAGCCGTGGCC
The DNA here is from genome assembly GCF_003574345.1 of Calidithermus terrae. NCBI lineage: Bacteria > Thermotogati > Deinococcota > Deinococci > Thermales > Thermaceae > Calidithermus > Calidithermus terrae. The sequence continues at coordinate 28,295 of NZ_QXDL01000008.1, read as the reverse complement.
GGTGTTCTCCTTGGCGTTCTCGCGGTTGAGGATCAGCAGGCGCCCGTGGGAGCTGGCGCAGCCGAAGAAGAGCGTGCGGGCCTCGGCGCGGTCGTGGGTGACGATGGAGCCGGCGAGGCTGCCGCGGCCCATCTTGGCGAGCTGGACGGCCTCGTCGAGGTCGCGGTAGGGGAGCAGGGTAGCCACCGGGCCGAAGGCCTCGACGTCGTGGGGCTCGAGGGCCTCGAGCGGCCGGTCGCAGTACAGCAGCCGCGGGCTGAGGAAACCGCCCTTCTCGGGGTCGCCGCCCAGGAGCTCGAGGGGGGCCTCGAGCACCACCTCGCAGCTGCGGCGCAGCTCGCCCACGCGCTCCTTGACCTCCTCGCGCTGACTCGTGCTCACCAGCGGGCCCATCCGCACGTCCTCGCGGCTGGGGTCGCCGATGGTGGTCTTGGCGAGCCGCTGCTTGATCGCCTCGATCACCGCCTCTACCTTGCCGGCGGGCACGATCACCCGCCGGATGGCCGTGCACTTCTGCCCGGCCTTGACGGTCATCTCGTTGGTCACCTCGCGCACGAAGAGGTCGAACTCGGGGTCGCCGGGCTCGACGCTCTTGCCCAGGACCGAGCAGTTGAGGCTGTCGGCCTCGAGGTTGAAGGGCACCGAGTGGGCCACGAGGTTGGGGTGGGTCTTGAGCTTGCGCCCGGTGGAGGCCGAGCCGGTGAAGGTCACGAGGTCCTGCTCGCTGAGGTGGTCCAGCAGGTCGCCGGTGCCGCCGCAGATGAGCTGGACGGCCCCCTCGGGCAGAATCCCCGACTCGATCATGGCCCGGAAAACGGCTTCGGTGAGGTAAGCGGTCTGGGTGGCGGGCTTGACGATGGCGGGCACCCCGGCGATCAGGCCGGGGGCCAGCTTCTCGAGCATCCCCCACACGGGGAAGTTGAAGGCGTTGATGTGCACCGCCACGCCCTCGCGGGGCACCAGGATGTGCCGCCCCAGGAAGGTCCCGGCCTTGGAGATCTGCTGCACGTCGTCCTCGACCAGGAACTGCTCGTTGGGCAGCTCGCGGCGGGCGAGGCTGGAGTAGGAGAAGAAGGTCCCGATCCCGCCCTCGATGTCCACCCAGCCGTCGCGGCGGGTGGCGCCGGTCTTGAAGGAGAGCTCGTAGAAGCTCTCCTTGCGCTCCATGAGGTACTGCGCGAGCGCCCGCAGCATCGCGGCCCGCTCGTGGAAGGTGTAGCGGCGCAGGTTGGGCCCGCCCACCTCGCGGGCGTGGCGCACCATCGCCCCGAAGTCCAGCCCCGCGCTGCTCACTAAGGCCACGGGCTGCCCGTAGACGGCGTCGTTAACCAAGGTTCCGTCCTCGCTGGCCTGATACCAGCCCCCTACCGCGTAACTGCTCAGCTTCATCCGTCCTCCTCAGGTCTAACAAACGCTCGTTAGCTAGTATAGCAAGGCTCCCCGGCGGGAAAACCCCCGCTCCTGTAGTCTGGAAGCAGCATGGATTGGCTCTTGCTCACCGCTGCCTACCTCGTCGGCTCCCTCAACCTCGCCATCCTCGCCGGTCGTTTCAGGGGCCTCGACATCCGCCGGCACGACATCGCCGGGGCCTCCGGCGTGTTCCGCCAGTTCGGGCCGGCCTGGGGCACGGCCGTCGCCCTGGCCGACGTCGGCCGCGGGGCCCTGGTCGCCTGGCTCGCCCACTCGGTGAGCCCGGAGCTTCGCCCCTGGACGGGCGCGGCCCTGACCGCGGGGCACATCTGGCCGGTGTTCTTCGGCTTTCGCGGCGGGGGTGGCCTGGCCCCTGCCTTCGGCTACGTGCTCGCGCTCCTGCCCGGCCCGGTGCTCATCGGCACAGCCCTGGCCCTGGCCGTCGGGGCCCTGCACAAGCTCACCAACGAGCGCCTGTTGCCCCAGATCGGCTGGCTGCCCTTCGGGGCCATCTTCGGCTTCGCGTACCTCCTGGCCGCGACCTGGGGCGGGCCCGGTTTCGCCCTGGCCCTGTTCGCGCTGCTCCCGCTGGCGGTGCGCGGGGTGCTGGTGCTGACGGGGCGGTGGTGGGGGCACTGAGCCCCCGGCCGCTAGGGGCGCATGCGGGTGTACATCCGGGGGAAGGGAATGGCCTCGCGGATGTGCTCGATGCCGCAGATCCAGCGAACGGTGCGCTCGAGCCCGATCCCGAAGCCCGAGTGGGGCACCGTGCCGAAGAGGCGCAGGTCCATGTACCAGTCGAAGACCTCCTCGGGCAGGCCGTGCTCGCGGATCTTCCGCAGCAATAGCCCGGGGTCGTGGATGCGCTGGCTGCCGCCGATGATCTCGCCCACGCCCTCGGGAGCCAGCATGTCGGCGTTCTTGACCAGCCGGGGGTCCTCGTCGTCGGGCTGCATGTAGAAGGCCTTCACCGCCGCCGGGTACTTCTCGACGAAGATGGGCCGGTCGAAGCGGCGGGTGAGGGCGGCCTCGTGGGGGGCGCCGAAGTCGTCGCCCCACTGCATGGGCTCGAGCCCCTGCTCGGGTTGCTCCGCCGCGATCTTATTGACCATCTCCACCGCCTCGGTGTAGTGGATGCGGGGGTAATTGCCCTGCGCGGTGGTCTCCAGCACGGCAGTGTCGCGCTCGAGCATCTGCAGCTCGAGCTTCTTCTCCTCCAGCACCCGCCCCGCGAGGTAGGCCACCAGGTCCTCCTGGAGCTGCATGTTCTCCTCGTGGGTCATGAAGGCCACCTCGGGCTCGACCATCCAGAACTCCAGCAGGTGGCGGCGGGTCTTGGAGCGCTCGGCGCGGAAGGTGGGGCCGAAGGTGTAGACCTTGCCGAAGGCCATGGCCCCGGCCTCGGCGTAGAGCTGCCCGGACTGCGAGAGGTAGGCCTTCTCCCCGTCGAAGAGGTCAACCTCGAAGAGGTCGGTGGTGCCCTCGACGGCGTTGGGGGTGAGGATGGGGGAGTCCAGGCGCACGAAGCCCCGCGCGTGGAAGAAGTCGTGGATGGCGCGCTCGAGCTCGTCGCGCACCCGCAGCACCGCCCAGGCCCGGCGGTGGCGCATGTGCAGGTGGCGGTGGTCCATCAGGAAGTCCACGCCGTGCTCCTTGGGCGTGATGGGGTACTCCCGGCTGGGCAGGCTGATGACCTTGAGGCCCTTCACGCCCAGCTCGTAGCCGCCCGGCGCGCGGGGGTCGGCCCGCACCAGCCCCGTGACCTCGAGGGCCGCCTCCTGGGGGAGGTGGTCGGCCTGCTCGAACTGCTCGTCGGGGAGCTCGCCCTTGAACACCGTGGCCTGGATGAAGCCGGTCCCGTCGCGCAGGGTGAGGAAGTGGATCTTGCCCTTGCTGCGGCGGCCCGTGACCCAGCCGCGGATGAGCACTTCCTGGCCTTCGTGCTTGCTGATCTCTTCGATAAAGGCTCGTTGCACCAGGGGATTTTACCCGGGCTCGAGGCGGCCGTGCACGGGATGGGCCCCGGGGGGCTGGGCCGGCCTATGATGGTCGGAAGGAGGAACAACCCATGCCTCACCCTACGCCGGACACCTGGGAGCAGGGCGACCCCTACGAGCGGTACGTGGGCCGGTGGAGCCGCCGGGTCGCGCCCCTTTTCCTCGCCTGGTTGGGCGTTCCCGCCCGGAGGCGCTGGCTGGACGTGGGGTGCGGCACGGGCGCGCTCTGCGCGGCCATCCTGGAGGGCTGTTCGCCCGCGGCGGTCGTGGGGGTCGAGCCGTCGGAGGGCTTTCGCGAGGCCGCGCGGGCGCGCCTGGCCGGCCGGGTCGAGCTCTACCCCGGCAGCGGGGCCGCCATCCCCCTGGCCGACGAGTCGGTGGACGCGGTGGTGTCCGGGCTGGTCCTCAACTTCGTCCCCGACGCCCCCGCCGCGCTGGCCGAGATGGTGCGGGTTACGGCCCCGGACGGCGTCGTGGGGGCTTACGTGTGGGACTACGCCGGGGGCATGGAGCTCATCCGCCTCTTCTGGGACTGCGTGCTATCGCTCGACCCCGCTGCCGCGCCGTTGGACGAAGCCGCTCGCTTCCCGCTGTGCGCCCCCGACGCCCTCGCCGACCTCTTCGCCGGGGCCAGGCTGCAGGAGTTGCGGAAGACCGCCCTCGAGGTGCCCACCCCCTTCGCCAGCTTCGACGATTACTGGGAACCCTTCCTGGGCGGGCAGGGGCCCGCGCCCGGCTACGTCGCCTCGCTCGAGGACGACGCCCGGGCCCGCCTGCGCGAGCGCCTGCGCGAGCGGCTCCCGGCGGCGGCCGACGGCTCGATCACGCTCAAGGCCCGGGCCTGGGCCGTGCGGGGGATCGCCAGCTAAGGCCGGCTCAGGCCCCGCCGCCCGGCCTGCCCTCCAGCAGCCGGTCGAGCTTGGCCTCCAGCCGCTCGAGGCGCTCCTCGAGGCTGTACACCCCCTCGCCCTCTCCGGGCCGGGCCTCGCCCACGTCCTGCTGCCGCTGCCCGATGAGCGTCGAGGCGATCACCCCGCCTAAGTAGGCCGGGACCGCCAGGCCCAGCACGTAGAGCAGCCCGGCCAGCAGCCGGCCCTCGAGGGTCCGGGGCTCGAGCGAGGAGCCGATGGTGGTGACGATGCCCACCGCCCACCACAGCGCCGCCCCGTAGCTGCCGAGCCCGCCCGCCGGCTCGAGCCACACCATCGCCGCCGGGGCCAGTAGGACGATCAGCGCCACCACGGTCATGAAGTAGGCGAAGCTGCTCCACTGCAGGAGGCTGCGGAACTGCACCGCGCCCCGCCGGGTCAGGTTGGCGACGCGCACCGCCCGCAGCGCCCGTACTGCCCGCACCGCGCGGAAGGCCCGGAACACCCGCAGGAACGGCAGGATCACGGTGAGCAGCCCGAACCAGTTCTCGCGCACGTAGGCCAGCTTGTCGGGGGAGAGCAGCAAAAAGGTGAAGTACTCGAGGGTGAAGGCCCCCCAGATCAGCCACTGCGCCGCCTCGACGGCCCTCGCGGCGCCTGGGGAGAGCGGCAGCGCCGCCTCGAGCACCACCAGCCCCAGCATCGCCAGCGAGAGCACCGCCATCGGCAGCTCGAAGAGGTCTCGAGCCAGTTCCAGCCGCGCTTCAGGGGTTTTGGGGTCGGTCATGCCCTTCAGGGTAGAAGGGCCAGCGGAGCGCGGGCTGAGTCTCAGGCGCTGCCCGCTTCGCCCCCGGCCCCCTGGGCTTTCTGCCAGCGGTAGAGGTAGAGCTGCAGCGTCAGCAGGTAGCCGCTCAGGGCCAGCACCGCGACCTCGAGGGCGCTCACCCCGAACACCGCGCCCAGCACCGCCGCCAGCATCCCGGCGAAGCCGGCCTGGACCAGCGCCCGGCGCAGCACGTCGGCCACGTACTCGTCCCACAGCGAGGGTGTCCCAGGCAGCAGTTCGAGCAGCAGCGCCACCGCGCCCACGAGCGCCCAGGGGTGCCCGTGCCAGGCGAGGTAAACGAAGGCCAGCGCCCCCGCCCCGAGCGTGAGCAGCGTGCGCCGGGAAGGCAGGGGGCTGACCCGGCTCTCCACCTTCACCCCGCCGATCTGAACCGACGAATGGTAGGGGTTGGTCGAGGTGACGAGGCTCAAGAGCGCGAAGGCGACGAGCAGGATCGCCACCATGCCCCAGGCCACGACCTGCGCGGTGACGTAGCCGCCATAGCGCCAGGCGATCAGGCCCGCCAGCAGGAGGAGGGGCCACTCGAGGTTGACCTCGTACTTACGCTTTACCAACATGCTTCGCCTCCTCAGTCGCGTTCTCGTCCTCGAAGATGTCCTCGATGGTCAGGCCGAACAGCCGGGCGATCTTGAAGGCCAGCGGCAGGCTGGGGTCGTACTTCCCGGTCTCGATGGCGTTGACGGTCTGGCGCGAAACTTCAAGCCGCTCAGCCAAGTCGGCCTGGCTCCAGCCGTACTCCGCCCGTAAAACCCGCAAGCGGTTCTTCACCGGCGCAGCCTCCACCAGGCGTACAGAAGCTCACCAAGGTTGAGTCCCAGAATCGCCAGGACCGCACCTACGGCATACGGGCGCGCGGCGTCCACCCCGGAAATTTCGCCCCAGGCCGCAGCCCCGACCGCCAGCCCGAAAACGGCCATCGCCCCGTACTCGAGCCCCTGCCGGCGGAGCCCCCGGGTGAACTCGTCCTCCCGCGCGTTGTGACGCAACCACAGCGACATAACCACGAGGAGAGCCGCGACGATCAGGACAACCCACAGCATGGCTTACCCCTCTCCCAGCTTCAGGCTCACGCGCCGGACCTCGAGCCGCCCGTCGAGCCGCCGAGCCATCGCCACGAGCACCCCTGCAAGCGCGCTGCGCCAGGCGGGCACGCCCACCGGGGCAAGGAGGCGCTGCCGTAAGGCGTCGGCTTGCAGTTGCTCCACCTTCGCCTTTGCCTCAGCTTCGAACAGGTGCCATTGGTTCATCGCCCACCCCCTGTCAAGGAAGCTTGACAGAAGTGTAAAGTGTCGGCGACAAATTGTCAAGCGAGCTTGACGACCCCTCCCGTGGCTAAGGCTTGAACTCGCAATATCTGCCCTCGACCCTCTTGAGCGACTCGGCTAGCGGGGGTACCCCGTACGCCAGGCGCTCCTCGTCCCTTGGTGGCCGGGTCCACCGGGTAGAGGCACGGCCCGTTCGCCGGGTTCGCGGAGAACTGGGTGCCGTACTTCTGCGGCTTGCCCTGCAGGACGAGGTAGCGGTCCGTCGCCGCGGCGTAAATCCAGCGGGCGCTCCGGGTGTCCGCCAGGGCCATCGCCTGGCGGGCCAGCTCGGCGGCGAGCTTGATGTGCTCGAGGCAATTGCCGTGCTGGAAGATGAAGGCGGCGTGGTAGAAGTCGTGATAGAACGCGAGCTTTCCCGCCCTGAGATAGCCCAGCACCTCGGCCCTGCGCTCGGTGTCAGATCGGATGAGCCGCTCGAGCTCCTCCTGGGTCGGGGCGCGGCCCCGGAAAGCTTCCCGGGCGGCCTGATCCTCGTCGAACAGTTGCTTCACACGCGCCGACACCGTGGCCGAGTCGTCCGAGCCGACCGCCACTTGCACCCCGTCCACCGGGGGCACGCACGATTGGGGCGTCGCCTGCGCCACGCAGCAGGTCGAGGCTAAGGAAACCACGATCAGAAGGGCTCTCATGTCCGCCTCTTGTCGCTCCTCGAGCGGGTCAGCGCACCTCGAGGCTCCGCCGTGCGAGGATCCTGCCCATATCATCCTGGGAGACCAGCTCATAGCGGCCTGGGGTGAGCATCAGCTTGCGGCCCGGCTCCGCCACGATCTGATCAAAGGGCACCGCGTCACTGCCCTCGCCCGCCACGAAAGCCTGTACCAAGACCCGCTGAGCAACGGGGAGCAAAGCGGACGGAACTTCCACTGGCTTCCTACCCAACCACTCGCGCAACCAGGAGGGTCGCCCGCCCACCAACACCTCCCTAGGATGGAGAACTTGGATGTCCACCCGGCCCGCATATTGGCCGAGCGTAACAAAAACGCCGTTCGCCGAGCGCAGGACTGCGGAGGTGGTGACGGGGAAGGCCGCCTCAGTGGTCTGGTCGATGGTGAGCGGATCTATCCCTGCTAGATCCTTGAGGCGCTGGGCCATCCATACGTTGCCAAGGGGATCGGGACTCTCAAAGACGTGGTGAAAGCCCGCATAGACCAAAACCCTAGCCGTGGGATCGCGCTGCAGGATCCGCTGCAAGTTATCGGCTTGGGCCTGCTCTCGGGCCTCTATGGATTGAACGTCCCCTTCCGGCTCGTAAGGCACGAGCCGGTAGCCTACCCTCATCGCGTTCCGGATCAGGTCACCGAAGACCGGCTCCTTGGAGTAGTGCCCCATCCCCAGGCTCGGGTAGCCCTTGCGGGCGAGCTCGGCCACGCCGGGCAGGAAGGTTTCCGCGGCGAAGTGGGTGAAGCCTTCCTCCCGCAAGGCCAAGGCCAGGCGCAGGGCGAACGCGCGGTGCATGGGGACGTGATGCGCCTCGTTTAGGATCACTACCCGCCGCTCCTTGGCGGCCCGGACGATGGCCCCAACGGCTTCTTCCTGCCGGGCGCCTGCGGGTATTTCCGTGGCCGTACCGGCCGGGAAAGCGCTGCCGAAAGCCTCTCTGGCCCCCTGGGTATCTCCGACGTAGGAGCGGGCCCAGGCGAGCACTTGGGCGAAGAAAGCGCCGTCGTGACCCGGCGGTGGCCCCCTGAACGCCGTCTCGGCCTGAACCAGCGCGCTGAGGTAATGCCCGGAGTCCCAGGCGGTGTTGAGCTTCGTCAGGAATTCACGAAGCATGCCGGGGGAAGCAGCGGCTAGCCCCAGACAGACGGCGGTCAATGCTGCAAAACGCCTCAACAGTCGCATCCCCACCCCCTCGAGTGCCCTCACCGGATACGCCCAAAAGTTGCAGTGTGTCTAAAATACACGAGCCCACTGGAGAAAACCAGTGGGCTTTGCTTTAGCGCGTCTCAGTGCTTCTCGCAGTCCCGAAAACGCCTGAGGGTATTCGTGGGAAGCGCCCTCAGTGCGTCAGCACCTTGCGCACCGCCTCGAGCACCCGCTTGGTGTCGGGGCGGTAGAAGTTCTCCACGGCGCTGAAGGGCGGGTAGGGCGCGTCCCAGCCGGCCACGCGGACGACGGGGGCCTCGAGGTAGTCGGTGGCTTCCTCGGCGAGGCGGGCGACGATCTCGGCGCCGAAGCCGCCGGTGCGCATGGCCTCGTAGACCACCACGGCCCGGCCCGTCTTGGCCACCGACTCCACCAGGGTCGGGGTGTCGAGCGGGACCAGGGTCTCCACGTCGATGACCTCGAGCTCCACCCCCTCGCGCGCGGCCACCTCGGCGGCCTTCTGGCACACCTCGACCATGCCGCCGTAGGCGATCAGCGTTGCCGCGCCCCCCTCGCGCACCACGCGGGCCTTGCCGATGGGCAAGGTGTAGTAGCCCTCGGGCACCTCGGCCTTCACGCCGCGGTAGAGCTTGATGGCCTCGAGGAAGAACACCGGGTCGGGGTCCTCGATGGCCGACAGCAGCAGGCCCTTGGCCCGCTCGGGGCTGCTGGGGATGATCACCTTGACGCCGGGGACGTGGCAGAGGATGGCTTCGGGGCTGTCGGCGTGCTGCTCGGGGGTCTTGACCCCGCCGCCGTAGGGGGCGCGGATCACCAGCGGGATGGTGAAGCGGCCCCGGGTGCGGTGGCGCATGCGGCCTAAGTGCGAGAGGATCTGGTCGAGGGCAGGGTAGAGGAAGCCCGCGAACTGGATCTCGGCCACCGGGCGCAGCCCGGCCATCGCCATGCCGATGGCGAAGCCCACGATCCCGCTCTCGGCGAGCGGGGTGTCGAAGACGCGCTTGTCGCCGTACTTGGGTTGCAGGCCGTCGGAGGCCCGGAAAACCCCGCCCATCTTGCCCACGTCCTCGCCGAAGAGCACCACCCGGGGGTCGCGCTCGAGGGCGAGGTCGAGCGCCTCGTTCACCGCCTGGACCAGGTTAATCACGCGGGTGCCGCGCTCGGCGATCATGCCTCACCTCCGGTGCGCAGGTAGTTCCACGCCGCCTGCTGGTCGGGCTGCATCTCGGCGTAGACCTGCTCGACGATCTCCCAGGGCTTGGGCTCGGGGGCCTGGTCGGCCTCGTCCACCGCGGCCACGAACTCGGCCTCGAGCTCTTCCTCGAGCGCTTTCTCCTTCTCGTCGTCCCACAGCCCCAAGTGCGCCAGGCAGCCCCGCATCCGCGCGATGGGGTCGCGCTTCTTCCAGGCCTCGGCCTCGTCCTCGGTGCGGTAGCGGCCGGGGTCGTCGGAGGAGGTGTGGGGGGCGACGCGGTAGGTCAGGGCCTCGATCAGGGTGGGGCCCTCCCCGGCGCGGGCCCTGGCCGCGGCCTTGCGGGCCACCGTCCACACCGCCACGAGGTCGTTGCCGTCCACCGTCACGCCGGGGATGCCGTAGCCCTGGGCCTTGAGCGCCACGCGCTGTACCTTCATCTGCTTGTGGGTGGGCACGCTGATGGCCCAGCCGTTGTTCTGCACCACGATTAAGAGCGGCGCGTCGAAGACCGAGGCGAAGTTGAGCCCCTCGTGGAAGTCGCCCTCCGAGGTCCCCCCGTCGCCGATGAACACCGCCGCCACCGCGCTGTTCCCCTTGAGCTTCTCGGCGTAGGCCAGCCCGGCGGCCTGGGGCACCTGGGTGGCGATGGGGATGTAGAACTGGATCATGTTGACCCCTTCAGGGATGCGCCAGCCCGCGGGGTCGGCCCGCCAGTTGAGGATCAGCCTCGACAGCGGCATCCCGAAGGTCAGGGCGGCGGCCGTCTCCCGGTAGCTCGGGCACAGCCAGTCCGACTTCTCCAGGCTGAGGGTCACCCCCACCTGCGCGGCCTCCTGCCCCCGGAAAGGCGGGTAAACCCCCAGCCGCCCCTGCCGCTGCAACACCAGGGCGCGCTCGTCGAAGTGCCGCGCTCTCCGGAGCGCCCGGTAGCCCTGCAGCAACTCCTCCTCGCTCAGAGGTATGTCCCGCAGGGGCTTTCCGTCATCATCGAGGTAACGAATTGGGTCCACGAAGCCCAGTTTACCCTAACGCCCGTTAGGCCGGCGGGGATCAACCCGATGCAAAGAAAAAACTCACGAGCAAGATTTATCGTGAAATAATACACAAGGAAAGCAGTAAACCATCAGCGGTCAGCCGTCAGCTTGTGGTTGGTCGAGGGTCGAGGGTCTAGGGCCAAGGCGTACGACGTACGCCGTAGGACGTACGACCGGCGTCTTGCGCTTGGCTATCAGCTATCGGCTATCACCCACCCACACCCTCACCCCCGCACCCGCAAGAAGCGCTCGAGCCGCTCCAGCGCCTGCTCGATGTCGTCGGCGGTCTTGCAGAAGGCGAAGCGGTAGAGCCCCTGCGGGGGCGGGCTCGAGGCGTAGAAGGCGCTGCCGGGGATGATGGCGACGCGGGCCTCCTGCACCAGCACCTCGGCGCCGATCTCGGGCATGCGTACGGTGAGGAAGTAGGTCCCCTGGGGCTCGAAGACCTCGAGGCCCATGCCCCGCAACCCCTGGGCGAGCAGGTCCTTGCGGCGGCCGTAGCTCTCGCGGAGCTCGGCGTAGAAGCCCTCGGCGCGGGCGAGGGGCAGGGCCTCGGCCACGGCGGCTTGCAGCGGGGCGGCCGAGCAGAAGCTCGACCACTGGCGCATCCCGGCCACCTCGGGGGCCAGGCCGGGCGGGGTGACGATCCACCCGATGCGCCAGCCGGTGGCCTCGAGCCGCTTCCCCGCCGAGCCCACCGTGAAGACCCGCTCGGGGGCGAGCGTGCGCAGGGGCGTGGGCGGCGCCCCGAAGTACAGCTCGTCGTAGACCTCGTCGCTGATGACCCAGAGGTCGTGGCGGCGGGCCAGGGCCACGATGGCCTCGAGCTCCTCCCGCGAGAAGACCGAGCCGGTGGGGTTGTAGGGGCTATTGAGCAGCAGGACCTTGCTGCGCGGGGTGATGGCGGCCTCGAGCGCCTCCAGGTCGAGCTCCCAGCCGCCCCCGGGCGATCCTGAGTCGGTGGGTTGCAGGCGCATGGGCACCAGCACCGGCTTAGCCCCCACCATCAGGGTCTGGGGCAAGTAGGCGTCGAAGTAGGGCTCGAGCATCACCACCTCGTCGCCCTCGCCGTAGAGCGAGTCGGCGAGCGAGGAGAGCGCCTCGGTGGCCCCGGCGGTCACGATGACCTGCTCGGGCGTCACCCCCAGGTCCTCGGCCAGGGCTTCGCGCAAAGCGGGCAGGCCAGGGGGTGGGGTGTACTGGTCCACGCGGCCCAGCGCCCGGCGGGCGGCCTCGAGCAGGAAGCCGGGCGGGGGGTTGGAGGGGAAGCCCTGCCCCAGGTTGATCGCGCCGTGCTGGAGCGCCAGGCGGCTCATCCGGGAGAAGATGCTCTCGGTGGTGACCTTGGTGCGGGGGTGGAACTCGGCGGGCATAGCGTCAAGATACCGCGCCCTTCAGCGGTTGTCGCCCTCCCCGCCGATCTGGCCGCGCTCGAGGCGGCTGAAGAGCTTGGCGAGGTTGGCCTCGGCGATCTCCTGCAGGCTCAGGCCCAGCTCGGTGGCGATCTGGGCGAGGTACCACAGCACGTCGCCCAGCTCCTGCTTGAGCGCCTCGCGGTCGGCCTCGCCGATCTGCCCGCCCTTGTCGCGGAAGAGCTTCTTGACCTTGCCCGCGACCTCCCCCGCCTCGTTGGCTAGCCCCAGGGTGGGGTAGACGATGGGGTGGTCGGTGTGGACTAAGTTCCAGGTCTTGCGCGACTCGCGCTGGTAGTGGTCGAAGTCCTGAAGCTTCATGCTGGCCCCAGCCTACCCGCGGGCCGCGGCCTCGTCAAAAAGCCTCAGGCCTTGCTGCGCGGGGCGGCCTCGAGCAGCGCCAGGAAGCTCTCGAGCTGCAGGCTGGCCCCGCCCACCAGCCCCCCGTCTACGTTGGGCTGCGCGAAGAGCGCGGCGGCGTTGTCGGGCTTGACCGAGCCGCCGTAGAGGATGCGCACCCCGTTGGCGAAGGCCAGGTCGAAGCGCCGGGCGAACCAGGCCCGGATCTCGCGGTGCATGGCCTCGGCGTCCTCGGGGGTCGCGGTCTTGCCGGTGCCGATGGCCCAGACCGGCTCGTAAGCGACCACCAGGCGGTCGTAGTCGTCGAGGGGCACCCCCTCGAGGCTCCCCTGGAGCTGGCCGAGCGTGTACTCCACCGCGTTCCCGGCCTCGCGCACCTCGAGCGGCTCCCCCACGCAGAGGATGGGGATGATGCCGTGCTCGAGCAGCCGCTTGGCCTTCTCGGCCACCAGTGCGTCCGACTCCTTGTGGTAACTGCGCCGCTCGGAGTGCCCCACGATGGTGTACTTGCAGGTGAGGTCGGCGAGCATCCGCACCGAGGTCTCGCCCGTGTACGCCCCCTCCACGTGCGCCGACACGTCCTGCGCCCCGTACGCCACGGCCGTCCCGAGCAGCACCTCCTGCGCCGCCGGGAGGAAGGGGAAGGGCACCATCAGCGCGGCCTCCGCCGGGAGGGAGGTGGGAATCTTGAGCAGCAATTCCTTGAACCAGGCCTTCGCCTCGGTGGGCGTCTTATACATCTTCCAATTGCCAGCGACGAGAGTCTTGCGCATACGGCTCCAATACTAAGGCAAACGGGAAATGTGGCGGGAAGCCGTCAGCCTTCAGCGGTCAGCGGAAGGCCCGTGGCGTGTGGTGGACCCCACCCTGTCCCTCCCCGCGCCCGGGGAGGGGGTATCCCCCCAGCCCCCTTGCTAAGGGGGTGACAAGGCGTCTTGCGTACGACGTAGGACGTACGACGTACGACCCGCGTTCAGCGCTTGGCTATCGGCCATCGCCCCCCCCACCAACCCTCACCGCTCCCCCGCCACCCGGTGCAACGCCTGCACGTAGGCCACGATCTCGTCCAACTCGGCGTCGGAGATGACGCCGGAGCCGAAGGCGGGCATGGCGCCCAGGCCGACGCGGACCTGTAGGGCGATGAGGAAGCCGGGGAGGGGCTTGTCGTTGAGGGAGGGGCCAAGCCCGGCGGCGCCGTTGGGATGGCACTGGTGGCAGTAGCGCATGAACAGCGCCTCGCCGCGGGTGGCCTCGAGCTCGGGGTAGTTGGCGATGCTCACCCGCTGGGGGGCACAGGCCGCCAGCAGGAGCGCGAGCGCGACCAAACCCCTCACGGCCCCTCCTGCGTGACGCGCCACAGCACGCCGGTGCCCTCTCTAGGCTGGGGTCGCTCGCCCACGGTCATCACCCCGAAGTCCACCACGTACAGCGCGCCGCCGTCGGGGCTGAAGCGGGCATCGACGGGGCGCTCGAGGCCCCCCGAGCCCTGCTTGGAGGCCGGGGCGAAGCTGTCGCCCTTGTTGGCGGCGAAGTCGTAGACGGCTCCCGTGGCCGGGTCCACCCGCACCACCCGGAAGCCCACCGGGGCCAGCACCTTGCCCACCCCGGGCGACATGTCGCCGAACTCGGCGACGAAAGCCTGCCCGGCGAAGCCGAAGGCCGCGCTGCGCGAGAAGTCGAAGCCGTTGGCCGAGGCGTGGACGCCCAGCAGGGCGACGGGCTTGGGCGGGGTGCCGGGGTGCTCGGCCAGCACGTGGCCGGGCGGGGACTTGCCCGGCGGGGTGAAGTGGTCGGCCTCGAGCAGCGAGCGCCCGGCGTGGAAGTCGGGCCAGCCGTACCAGGCCCCCGGCTCCACCCGCCACAGCACGTCGCCGGTGCCGAAGACCGGGCGGCTGCCGCGCTCGTCGTAGCTGTTGTCGCTGACGTAGAGGGTGCCGTCGGGGCTGAAGGCCAACCCGAAGGGGTTGCGGAAGCCCCAGGCCACGAGCTCGAGCGCCCCGCCCTCCGGGCGCACCCGCAGCACCGCGCCGTTGCAGGGCAGCCGGCCCGGGATTACCTGCCCCGGCTGGCTTGGCGTGCCGAAGGGCAGGAAGGCCCCGGTCACGGCCCTGTCATTGGGGTCGGGGGTGAGGGGGTTGGGGCTTTCGAAGTTGCGCCCGGCGAGCTTCACGTCCTTGCAGGGGGTGTCGTGGAAGTCGGGGCGGCGGCGGAGCCAGCCGAAGTCGTGGTTGTCGGGGCCCACCACGCCGGAGTTGGTGGCGGTGCCCTGGCCGAAATAGAGGTAGCCGTCCGGCCCCATCACCGCGCGGTTGGTGTGGTGGTCGCCCACGCTGGGCAGTCCCGTGACGAGGGGGGTGAGCTGCCCGTCCCGCAGCCGCAGGATGCGCCCGCCCTCGAACTCGCCGCCTTCGGCGATGTAGAAGGCCCCCTCGTGGTAGCTCAGCCCGTTCCAGGGCGGGTTGTCGCCGCGCGCCACCTCGCGCGGCTCGCCCCCGGGGCGCACCTCGAGCAGCCGCGGCACCGTGCGCACCTCGCCGTAGGAGTAGCCGGCCTCGAGCACGTACACCCGCCCCTCGCCGTCGAAGGCCACGGCCACCGGGAAGGTGAGCCCCTGCGCCACCGCCTCGAGGCGGTAGCCCGGGGGGAGCTGCACGTCGGCCGGGTTCACCCGGCGCGGGGGCTCGAAGGCGGTCTGGCCCCCGCCCGACGAGGGCGCGATGAAGTAGCACGACTTGAGCGCGAACGCCAGCCCCGCCACCAGCCCCAGCAGGGCCAGGCGGCCCAGCCACAATCCCCACCGCCGCATGACCGCACTCTCGTGCGGGGGCTTGAGCTTTCCCTTTACCCGGGCTGAGTCCCGCCTGAGGCACGAGACGGCGGGGGTGGACCTGGTGTCCACCCCCGGGGCCGTTTCCTGCTTTTAGGACAGGGCTTCGATGCCCGGCAGGGTGCCGAGCTCGAGCAGCTCCAGGCTGGCCCCGCCGCCGGTGGAGACGTGGCTGAACTCCTCGGCCACGCCCAGCTTGTTGGCCGCCGCCACCGAGTCGCCCCCGCCGATCACCGTGAAGGCCCCCTGCAGCCCGGCGATGGCCTCGCCCACCGCCAGGGTGCCCTTGGCGAAGTCGTCCACCTCGAAGACGCCCATCGGGCCGTTCCACAGCACGGTCTTGGCCCCCTGCAGCGCCGCCGCGAAGGTCTTGGCGCTCTCCGGGCCGATGTCCAGGCCCATCCAGCCCTCCTCGATGTCGTGGGCGGGCATGACGCGGGTCTCGGCCCCCGCCTCGATCTTCTGCGCCGCCACCACGTCGCTGGGCAGCAGCAGCCGCACGCCCAGACCGGCGGCCTTCTTCAGCAGCTCCTGGGCGAGCCCCAGCTTGTCGTCCTCCACCAAACTCTTGCCCACCTTGCCGCCCTGGGCCTTGATGAAGGTGAAGGCCATCGCCCCGCCGATCACCATGCCGCTGACGCGGGGCAGCAGGTTCTCGATCACCCCGATCTTGTCGGAGACCTTGGCCCCGCCCAGCACCACCCAGTAAGGCTTTTCGGGGTTGTCGATGACGCGCCTGATGCTCGAGACCTCCCGCTCCATCAGCAGCCCGGCGTAGCTCGGCAGGTACTTCGCGACCCCCGTCACCGAGGCGTGGGCGCGGTGGGCGCTGCCGAAGGCGTCGAGCACGAAGGCCTCGCCCAGGCGGGCGTACTTCTGGGCCAGCCCCTCGTCGTTCTTCTCCTCGCCCGCCTCGAAGCGCACGTTGTCGAGCAGGGCCACCGATCCCTCAGGCAAGGCCCTGACCCGCTCGAGCGTGCCCTCCGAGGCCGGGGTCAGCTCGGCGCTGCCGCCGATGAAGGTCACGGGGCGGCCCAGGTGCTTTTCCAGCACCGGCGCCACCGGCGCCAAGCTGCTGGCCTCCTCGAAGCCGCCCTTGGGCCGGCCCAGGTGGCTGAAGAGCACCAGCGTAGCGCCCTGCTCGAGCAGGCGCTTGAGCGTCGGGATGGCCGCCGAGACGCGGGTCTCGTCCTTGACCTTGCCCTCCTTCACGGGCACGTTGAAGTCTACCCGCACCAATACCCGCTTACCGGATGCGTCGAAGTCCTCGAGGGTACGCATGGTTCACCCCATGGAATATGTCGATCGCCGATAGCTGATGGACACTTGCGTCTTGTGCCCCGCGTCGCTACAGCTTGCTGCCGATGTACTGCGTCAGGTCGGCCACGCGGCAGGAGTAGCCCCACTCGTTGTCGTACCAGCTCACCACCTTGGCGAGGTTGCCCACCACTAAGGTGTCGAGGGCGCTGAAGATGGAGGAGTGGGGGTCGCCCTTGAGGTCGCTCGACACCAGCGGCTCCTCGGTGTAGGCCAGGATGCCCTTCATGGGCCCCTCGGCGTACTCCTTCATCGCGGCGTTGATCTCCTCCTTGCTCGCCTCGCGCGCGAGCACGGCGGTGAAGTCCACCACGCTCACCGTGCTGGTGGGCACGCGGAAGGCCATGCCGCCGAACTTGCCCTTGAGCTCGGGGATCACCAGGCCCACGGCCTTGGCCGCGCCGGTCTCGCTGGGCACGATGTTGAGCGCGGCGGCGCGGGCGTCGCGGGGGTCGTCCTTGGCGGCGTCCACCAGGCTCTGGCTGGCGGTGTAGGCGTGGACGGTGGTCAGCAGGCCCTTCTCGATGCCGAAGCGGTCGTTGAGCACCTTGGCGACGGGGGCGAGGCCGTTGGTGGTGCAGCTCGCGTTGGAGATGACGTGGTGCTTGGCGGGGTCGTACTCCTGCTCGTTGACGCCCATCACCACCGTGAGCATGTCGCCCTTGCCCGGCGCGCTGATGATGACCTTCTTGGCCCCCGCCTTGAGGTGGGCCTCGGCGGCCTCGAGCTTGGTGAAGCGCCCCGTGGACTCGATGACGATGTCCACGCCGATGTCGCCCCAGGGCAGGGCGGCGGGGTCTTTCTCCTCGTAGACCCGGATGGCCTTGCCGTTGACGACGATGTTGTTCTCGTCGTAGCTGACGCTGCCGGGGAATTTACCGTAGTTGGAGTCGTACTTCAGCAGGTGGGCGAGGATGGAGTTGTCGGTGAGGTCGTTGAGGGCGACCACTTCCACCCCGCGCTCCTCGAGGATGCGGAACACCTGGCGACCGATACGACCGAATCCGTTGATTCCTACGCGCATAGTTCCTCCCTGTGTGGGGTTCTGCCTCGCAGCAGCCGTCACACTATACCCCACTTTTTTTACCCGGCTGCTCCTGAACCGCGTCCAAGCAGCGCACCTGCCATAGATTACCCCGCCCGAGAAAAGCCTCGAGCGGAGCAATGTCCCAATTCGGTTTTAGCGTCGATAGCCGATAGCCGGTAGCTGATAGCTAAAGGCGGAAAGCCCGTGGCTTGTGGCTCGCGGTCTGCGGGAAAAAACCTTTAACCACGAGCCGTCTTCTGGCGTTCGGCCCGCTAGCGCGTGCGGCCCGCGAGCAGGTCGTCCACCTGTTTCTGGGCCTTGTCCAGCGCGGCCTTGGGCGTGGCCTGCCCCAGCACCGCCTCCTTGATGGCCTGGCCCAGGATGTCGAAGCGGATCTGCTCCCACTCGGAGATGGCCGGCTCGAAGCGGGCGAAGCGGCTTTGGGTGAGGATGGTGCCGAACCAGGGGTTTTCCTTGACGTAGCGGGTCACGGTGGCGTCGGCGCCCGAGCCCAGGTGCACCGGCACGTAACCGGTCGCCACGCCGAAGACCGCCTGGGCCTTGGGGCTGATCACGAACCTGAGGAACTCAGCGGCCAGCGCGCGCTCCTTGGCGTCGGCCTGCTTGAAGACGATGAGGTTGGTGCCCTGCACCAGCGCGTAACCGGGCTGCTTGCCGGTCTTGCCGGGCAGGGGCGCGGTGCCCAGGTCGAACTTGGCCGCGCTCTTGTAGAAGCTGTAGCCCGCGGAGGTGTCGGTGGAGAAGCCGAAGGTGCCCGAGCCGAAGTTGGCGTTGATGAAGCCCTGGGTGATGGGCTTGGCCCAGCCGTCCTTGACGCCCTTCACCAAAAACTCCAGGGTCTCGACCCCCACCTTGGAGTTGAGCACGATCTTGCCGTTCTGGTTGTAGCTGCCGCCGCGGGTGAAGAACCAGTAGGCGTAGGTGGAGGCGTCGGGCACGAAGAAGTAGACCGGGGTCTTCTCGCCCTCCGACAGGCGCTTGGCCGTCGCCACGAACTCGTCGATGGAGGTGGGCACTTTGGCGCCGTACTTCTTCAAGAGGTCGTTGTTGTAGTACATGATCTGGACGCTCTTGTTGAACGGAACGCCGTAGACCTGGCCCTTGATCTTCGTGGCGTTGACGAAGAGGGGGTTGAGGCCCTTGAGGTCGAGGCCCAGGCTCGAGACCGGCAGCACCGCGTCGCCCTCGAGGTACAGCGCGATGTTGTTCTCGAAGGCCTGCGCCATGGCCGGCACCTTGTTCGCCGCGAACGCCGCCTTGAGCTTGGTGGAGAGGTCGCGGTAGCTCCCCTGCGGCACGGGGCGCACGCAGGCGCCGCCGCCCTTGCCCCGGTTGAACTCCACGATCAGGTTCTCGAGCGCCGCCTTGGGCGCGCCCCCGGTAAAGCCGTGCCACAGCTCGGCCACCACCTCGGCCTTGGCGCACTGCTCCTTGATCACGTCCTCGGCCTTGGGCTGAGCCACGGCTAAGCCAACGATCCCCAACGAAAGCCACAGCGCGAAACTCCGTTTCATGCTTCCTCCTCGGTTACAGCCCTACATTCGGTAGTGCTTGTCAGGATTATGTCATAAGGCTTTCCAAAACCTAACCGGAGGGCACCCCGGTGCTGACCTACGACAAGACCACCGGCAAGAACGAGCTGAGGACCGGCGAGGGCCG
Source organism: Calidithermus terrae (assembly GCF_003574345.1). NCBI lineage: Bacteria > Thermotogati > Deinococcota > Deinococci > Thermales > Thermaceae > Calidithermus > Calidithermus terrae. Next base: position 9,168 of record NZ_QXDL01000008.1, on the reverse strand, counting down.
GACCGAGGTGGTCGAGACCACCCAAATCGTTCAGTGGGGGGTATTCGAGGACCGGGGCCGATGGCCCTTCACTACGCACCAGGAGCAATCCTGGCGGGCCGAACGTGGGGGAAGCGAATCGTGTTTCCCATGATTCTGTCCTTGCAAGCCCTGACAGAACCCGTTAGGGTTTGGTCAAGGTAGTTGACACGCAATGCCCCTAACGCAACTCAGGTGGAGTTGGGAGCTTTGCCAATTTAAAGACTTCAGCCTTGATCGGATGCCCACTACTTGGGTATAAGGTGCCGACCAGATGTCCTTGAGGGAGCTGCATGCACTACTTCCGCCTCTGTCCACCTTTGTACGAGTCTGACTTGCAGCGATCGCGTCAAAACCCGCTCGAGGTGATAGATGAGTTCTCGATCCCGGGAATCAAATGTGATTCATGTGGACAAATATGGGCAGGTTCTCGGAAACTTTACCTGCCTCTTGCTGAAGCAGTGAGGAAATCAGGACTGGCTAAGCAACTGAGACCAGGGGTGTTACAAGACTCTGACTGGCACCGGCTAATTGAAGATCTACGGGCTGTGATGGGCCTTCCCGAGGATTATCAATTCTGGCCCGGGGATGCCTTGGGACGTCCTATCCTGAAGCTTAACCGCATAGATGTGCCGCATGACGTTCTTTTCCCTTGGACAGGGGAGGTCGTCGTTTCAGAGCGCGTCCTTAACCTGCTGAGGGAAGCCGACCTCAAGGGATTCATAGCAATTGAGCCTTCGGTCAGACTCCCAAAGAAGCTCGAACTGGAAGGAGGAACCATACCTCGACTGTTTGTCTTGAGGGTGGTAGGCCACGGCTGGAGAGAGGGCTCTAACCTGGAGGACATGGTTGTTTGTAAGCGGTGTGGTAGACGGAAGCACCCACCAAAAATATCCTCCCGCATCGATGTTTCCCGATGGGACGGTTCAGATTTCTTCAACCTCGACTTAAACCCTAATGAGGTCTATGTAACCGACAAGGCACGGGAGGTTTTGGCGAGCCCCGGCACCAATAACATCCGCCTTGAAGAGCTTTGTTAGGATGAACACGGCTGATGGCAAGATTGGCTATCGTATTCAGCACGGCTTGAACACGATGGCAGAAATGGAGCGCATATCAACGTTTTTGCTGGCAAGGAGATCGGATGCCCGTGAATGCCGAGACCTTCACCAAGAGCAATACTGCTTCGCTCTTTAGCGAGGCCTCATTAACGACAATCCTGGAAGGGTTGGCGCAAGGAAGAATGCAAATCAAAGCTGCTGATCCGTACTTCAGGGCTGTTGCCGCTCTCCCCAATAATGCTCAGCGAACCTCGTGGGAAAAAATACCACACATCAGCCTGCATCCACCTGCCGGTTACTCTGGGACACAAGCGCTAAGCGGTATTGGTTACGCCGAACAACAGAAGGAGCTTGTTCTGTCAATCGGCCAATACTTTGGCATTGCTGGCGAGCTCGGGATCTTCTTCGAGGACCACTACGCTGATTGTGCTTTGGAGCTAAGCTACAGGGATTTTGCCAAACTCATTCCCGACTTCATTAATATGCCGGGTCATAAGTACTTCGTTGCCCGAAATGGGAGGTGGTTGGTTAGCGTAACGATGGAAGATGACGTGTACTTCACTGAGAAAACCACCCTGCAAATGCCATGAGTTTTGATGAACGACCCAGCAGGGTGGAGGGTGCGCTCTCGCTCACAGCCAACTGCATGCAAGCATCAGCTTCTTCAAGCAGGCGTTGGGGCCGTGCTTGCCCAACCTCGCCCGATCATCCGGCTCGAGCCTGGAAGGGCCCCCGGCGAGAACGGGTAGGTGGCATCCGGTTGGTGACCGCAGCCGCTATGCCCTTCACTTGATCCCGCTCCTCGCCACGCCCTGGATGAACTGCTTCTGCGCCAGGAAGTACCCCAGCACGATCGGCAGGATCGAGAGCGTCGAGGCCGCCATCAGCCCGCCGTAGTCGCTGCCCGCCTCCCCGATGAACGACTGCAGCCCGAGCTGGATGGTGCGCATCTCCGGCGAGTTCGTCACGATCAGCGGCCACAAGAGCGCGTTGTAGGCGCCCAGGAAGGTGAAGATGCCGTAGGTGATCATGCCCGGCACCGACAGCGGCAGGGCGATGCGCCAGAGCTGGCTCCAGTAGCTCGCCCCGTCGATGCGGGCGGCGTCGAAGAGGTCCTGGGGCAGCGAGAGGTAGAACTGGCGCAGCAGGAAGATGCCGAACACCGAGGCCAGCCAGGGCACGATCAGGGCGTAGTAGGTGTCGAGCCACTCGAGCCGCGCCAGCAGGATGTAGTTGGGGATTAAGAGCACTTCGCCGGGGATCATCAGGGTGGCGATGATCAGGCTGAACACGAATTCCTTGCCGGGGAAGGGGATGCGGGCGAGCGCGAAGGCCGCCATCGCCGCGATGACCAGGCCGCCGAGCACCTGCGCGAGCGCGGTGAAGAAGCTGTTGAAGAAGTAGCGGCCGAAGGGCGCGGCGTACCAGGCCTCGCGGAAGTTGTGGAACACGTAGCCCAGCACGCCCGGGGCCAGGTTGCTCCAGGAGAGCTCCCAGTCCTCGCCGCGGCTGCTGACGCTGTCGGGCTGGAGCTCGGGGCGGAATTCCCGGTAGCTCTTGGCGATGTACATCCGCACCGGCAGCAGCCGGAAGGACTCCGGCCCGCCGTTGGTGAGCCTGACCTCCCACCAGCCGTCCTTGAAGGCCGTGGTGATGCGGGTGTTGTCGGCCCGGGGGTCGGAGAAGGCCGCCGGGGGCGTGGGGATGGTGACCACCGGCTCGGGTCCCCTCTCGCCCGTATAGACCCGCAGCACCACGCTGCGCCCGGCGCGGTAACCGCCCCACCACCTCGAGCCCCCCTGCGCCCCCAGCCGCGCTGCCGCGGCCCAGTTGGCCGGCTTGAGCCGCTCGGGAACCCACACCGGCACGGCCTGCTGGGCCTCCTGCGGGCTCTTGAGGCTGGTGGCGAGCATCCAGTAGAAGGGGAAGGCCATCACCACCGAACCCGCGATGAGCACGGCGTAGACGGCGACCTGCCCCAGCAGGGCCCGCCAGCGCAGGGGCTTAGGCCTCATACGTCACCCTCCGCTCGAGCACCCGCCGCTGCACCAGCGTCAGCACCAGGATCACCACGAACACCACCACCGCCAGCGCCGAGGCGTAGGAGAAGTTGGAGTCGCGGAAGCCCTTGTTGTAGAGGTAGAGCGCGATGGTCAGCGTGTCCTGCAGCACCCCGCCGGTGGGCGTGAGGATGAGCACCTGCGTGAACACCTGGAACGCCCCGATGAGCGAGAGGGTGAAGAGGAAGAAGGTGGTGGGGGAGAGCAGCGGCCAGGTGATGAAGCGCACCTTTTGCCACCAGCTCGCCCCGTCGAGCTCGGCGGCCTCGTAGTACTCCTTGGGGATGTTCTGCAGGCCCGCCAGCAGCACCACCACCTGGTAGCCCAGGAAGTGCCAGACGCTCATCACCATCACCGCCACGAAGGCCACGCTGGGCCCCGCCCAGAACCCGCTGAGCTTGACCCCCAGCGGCGCCAGCAGCCGCGCGAAGATCCCCTCCGGCGTGCTCAGCCACTGGAAGCCGGGCGTGCCCAACAGCCAGTTCAGGAAGCCGAACTCGGGGTTGTAGATCCAGTCCCACACCGCCGCCGCCGCGGTGAGCGCGGTGATGTAGGGCAGGAAGTACAGCGTGCGGAAGAGCCCTTGCAGCTTCACCTTCTCGTTGAGCAGGATGGCGGTGAGGGTTGCGAGGCCGATCCCGGCGGGCACCGTGAAGGCCACGAACCAGAAGGTGTTGCTCATGGCCTTCCAGAACAGCGGGTCGCGGGTCAGGAGGATCTCGTAGTTCAGCAGCCCCACGAAGCGGCTGTTCCCGATGAAGTTGAAGCGGTCGAGGAAGGACAGCCACAGCGCGTAAAAGGCCGGGAGCACCTGCCACACCAGCAGCAGGCCTACCGCCGGCCACACCAGCAGCCAGCCCCAGAAGCTCGCCTGCTCCCGCTCGGAGAGCTGCCCCTGCGCCCCTGCGAAGGCCAGGAGCGCACCCAGCGGGCTCAACAGCACGAGCCAGGGCTCGAGGTAGCCCAGCCCCGCCCCCGCCGGCACCAGCAGCCCGCCGGCCAGGGTGAGGGGCGTGCGCCGCGGCAGCCGCGCCACCGCCAGCGCCGCGACCCCGGCGGCCACGAGCGCCAGCGCCCCGTAGAGCCAGGCCCCCCCTAGCCCGACCGCCCAGGCCAGGCGCGCCAGGCCCAGCACCACGGCCGCCCCCAGCAGCCCCGTGAGCCTCAGACCGTTCATCGGCGAGAGTATATCAGCCTGCGCCGGGTGCTCAGCGCGAGATGTCGATGGTCGGTAGCTCATAGCGGATAGCCCATAGCCGGGCGCGGGTCGGACGTCGTACGTCCTACGTCGTACGCCGTACGCAAAACGCCAAACGCGAAACGCCCTTTTCTTCACCCCCCTTAGCAAGGGGGGCTGGGGGGGATACACCCTCCCCGTGTGCAGGGAGAGCCAGGGAGGGGTCCACCACATGCCTTCCGCCCTTCGCTGACGGCTGACCGCTGACGGCTTACCGCTTTTCCCACCTTTGCATCTCAGCCGCTTTACCTCTAGACTGAAGTGCTCATGGCCGGACTGGAAAACCGCCGCGCACGCCACGACTACGAGATCCTCGAGACCTACGAGGCGGGGCTGGTGCTCCGGGGTACAGAGGTCAAGTCCATCCGGGCCAGCCAGGTGGACTTCACCGGGGCCTTCGCCCGCTTCGAGAACGGGGAGCTGTTCCTCGAGAACCTCTACGTCGCCCCTTACGAGAAGGGCGGCTACACCAACCACGACCCCCGCCGCCTGCGCAAGCTCCTGCTGCACAAGGGTGAGCTGGCCAAGCTGCGGGCTAGGGTCGAGCAGAAGGGCCTCACGCTGGTCCCGCTTAAGATCTTCTTCAACGAGCGCGGCCTGGCCAAGCTGCTGCTGGGCCTGGGGCGGGGCAAGAAGGCCTTCCAGAAGAAGGACGACGACAAGCGCCGGGCCGTGGAGCGCGAGCTGGAGAGCTGGTGAGCTTGCAAGCCGCGGGCACAGCCGTTAGAACTGTAGCGATGTTCGGCAAGGTGGATAAGCCCTCGAGGCGCTGGCCGCTGCTGGCGCTGGCGCTCGTGCTCTTGTTCAACCTCACCGGCGCCCAGAGCCTGTACTCGCTGGCCGTCGGCAACCGCACGGTGGCCGTGGCCTTCGCGGGCAACGCCCCCTACGGCCCCGCCGAGCCCATGGCCCAGGCGCTGGGGCTGGGCTTCGTGGCCTACCGCACCGGGGTCTACGTGAGCCTGGGCGGGCGGGTGGAGTGGTTCCCCTACGCCAACAGCGCGGCGGAGGCGGGCAGCACCGGCAAGGCCTGGCGGCGCGAGGGCGAGCCCTGGCTGCCCGTCCGCGGGCTGGCCTCGGCCTTCGGCCTCGAGTACCGCCAGGTGGGCTCCATCTACGTGCTCGGCCTGCGCCCGGCCCGGCTGCTGGCGGTGCGCAAGAGCTCGAGCGACGCCCTCAGCCGCGTGGTGCTGCGCTTCGACCGCGACGTGCAGGTGCGCCTCCTGAGCGCCACCCCCCCGACCTTCGCCCTCATCGGCGTGGTGGAGGCCGGCGAGAACGGCGGCTACGAGCTGAGCCCCGCCGGCTACGGCCTGCGCCTGACCCTCCCGCCCGTCCCCGGCCCCCTGCGGCTGTTCTACTCCGCCAACGAGGCGGTGCTCGAGTGGGGCGAGCGCAAGTTCAACCCCCGGGTCGTGCTCGACCCCGGCCACGGCGGCGCCGACGCCGGCATCGCGGTGGGCGGCGTGCGCGAGAAGGACGTCACCCTCAACCTCGCGCAGCGCGTGGCCGAGGGCCTCAAGGCCCGCAACCTCGACGTCCGCCTGACCCGCAGCGACGACCGCAACCCCACCCTCCCGGAGCGGGCCCGCCAGGCCACCTTCGCCCAGGTCTTCGTCAGCCTGCACGCCGCCAGCGGCAAGAACCTCGTCGCCTACACCTACCCCGACGAGCGCGGCCTGGCCTTCCTGGACAAGGGCCGCCAGCTCCTGCCCAAGACCCCCGCCCCCCGCCGCGAGGTGCTCGGCCGCTTCGTGGCCGAGCCCGACGCGAGCGCGCGCCTGTCGAAGGAGATCGCCGGGGCCCTGGCCAACCGGGCGCTCGTCCCCCTCGAGGCCCAGGGCCCCTACTTCGTGCTCTCGCAGGCGGGGGGCGCGGCGGTGCTGCTCGAGGTCGGCATGGACGAGGCCGCCAGCCCCGAACGGCGCAAGCAGATCGCCGAAGCCCTCACCGAGGCCATCCTGCGCTACCTCGACGTCCCCCTGGAGGAGCCCGTGCCCGCCAACCCCACCGCGCCGGGCGGGGGAGGCAACAGCCGATGAGACGCTTCCTGACCTTCTTCAACATCTTCGGCCTGCTGGTGCTCGTCGGCGGCCTGTGGGTGACGTTCTACACCCAGGGCGTGCTGCGGGTGCCGGTGGTCAACCTGCCCAGCAAGGGCGACGAGCGGCTGGGCGAGCGCCCGGTGCGGCTGCACTTCGCCAACGCCAAGGCCGACGGATTCTCCATCGAGGTCCGCACCCTCGAGATCTCCGAGGGCGACAGCCCCCTCGAGCTCGCCCTCGCCGAGCTGCTCAAGGGCCCCAAGGCCCAGGGCGCCTACCCCATCGCCCCCGTGGGCCTGCCCGTGCCCAAGGTCTACCTCCTGGGCGACCAGGCCATGGTCAACCTGCCCGCCGCCTACGCCCGCCTCCAGCAGGGCAGCGCCGCCGAGGTCATGCTGGTCTACGGCATGGCCTACACGCTGCTCGAGTTCCCCCAGGTCAAGTCGGTGCGCTTCCTGCTCGAGGGCAAGGAGGTCGAATCCCTCGGCCACCTGAGCCTTTTGGAGCCGATCGTCCGGCCCCAGTAGGGGGCCACAACAAGTTCAGAAGGTTTTCACGAGCTGGATTTATCGTGAATCTATTCACTTATTAGCCGCCGGTAGGCAAACGCCCGCCCATGCGGTACACTCAGCCCTCGATCAGCGGCCCCCGGGGCCAGGAACACCATGCGAATCGAGCAGATCACCCTCCAGGGTTTCAAATCCTTCGGCGAGCGCACCCGGCTGGACTTCGGCCCCAGCGTGACCGGGGTGGTGGGGCCCAACGGGTCGGGCAAGAGCAACCTGGTCGAGGCCCTGCGCTGGATCGTGGGCGCCCGGGCCCGCGAGCTGCGGGGCGAGGAGGCCCAGGCCCTGCTGTTCCACGGCTCGGAGGGCCGCGCCCCCATGGGCTTCGCCGAGGTCGAGCTGGTGCTCTCGCGCGGCCGCGAGCGGCTGGTGATCTCCCGCCGCCTCGACCGTGACGGCGCTAGCGACGTGCGGCTGTCGGGCCACAAGGCCACCTTCAAGGCCATCGAGCGGGCCCTGGCCGGCTCGGGCCTGGCCCGGGGCGGCTACGCGATCATCGGCCAGGGCGAGGTGGGCGAGGTGCTGCAGGCGGGGCCCGAGGTGCTGCTGGGCTACCTCGAGGAAGCCGCCGGCCTCAAGGCCGTCACCCTCGCCACCCGCACCGCCGAGGAGCGCCTCGAGGCCGCCACCCAGGAGATGGAGGCCCTGAGCCGCAAGCACGCCGAGCTCAAGGAGGGCCTGCAGGCCAAGGCCGCCCAGGCCGAGGCCGCCCGCCGGGCGCGCGAGCTTTCCCGCCAGATCCTGGCGCTCCGGCGGGGCCTGGTGCAGGCCCGCATCCAGGAGTCCCAGGCCGAAGCCCGCAAGACCCAGGCCCGGCTGGGCGAGCTCGAGGCCGAGAAGGCCCAGCTCGCCGGGCGGCTGGCCGCCTTGCAGCAGGAGAAGACCGCCCTCCAGGAGGGCCTCGAGGGGCTCAACCGCGCCCACGGCGAGGCCCTGCGCCAGGCCGAGGCCCTGCAGGGCGAGCGGCGGCTGCTCGAGCAGGAGACCGCCCACCTGCGCGACCTCGAGGCCCGCCTGCGCCGCGAGGCGGAGGGCCTCGGCGCCCAGGTCGCCCGCTTCGAGGCCCTGCCCGTGCCCCAGGAGCCCCAAACCCCGGAGCCCGGCGCCCAGCAGGTCGAGGGCCTCGAGCAACGCCAGCGCCAGGCGGAGGCCCGCCTCGCCGAGCTGCAGCGCGAGCTGCGCCAGGCCCAGGCCCGCTACGAGGCCTTCCTCAAGGCCCAGGCCACCTACGAGGCCCGCCTCGCCGCCTTCCGCCAGACCCAGGAGCAGCAGCAGCACCTGGAGGCCGAGCGTTCCCGCCTGGAGGGCGCCCTGGCCGGGCTCGAGGCCCGCCGCCAGGGGCTCGAGGCCCGCGAGCAGCAGCTGCGCGCCGAGCTCGACCGGGTGGTCAAGCAGGAGGGCGGCCTCGGCGCCGACCTCCGGGCCAGCCGCTCCGAGGCCCAGCGCCTGGAGGCCTACCTGCAAAGCGGCACCGACCTGGCCGAAGGCCCGCGCAAGGCCCGCAACGCCGGGGTCGCCGGGGTGCTGGGCGTGGTGGCCGACCTGCTCGAGGTGCCCGAGGGCCTCGAGCTGGCCCTGGAGATCGCGCTGGGCGGCCGGCTGCAGTGGGTGCTCACCCGCGACGAGCGCGCCGCCAAGCAGGCCGTCGAGTACCTCAAGCGCGAGGGCGGCCGCGCCACCTTCCTCCCCCTGACCCTGCTCAAGCCCGCCCACCGGCCCCGCCGCGACTGGTCGCGGCTCCCCGGCGTGCGCGGCCTGGCCCGCGAGCTCGTCGGCTTCGCCCACCCCGAGGCGCTGCCCACCCTGTTGGGCGACACCCTGGTGCTGGAGAGCCTCGAGGCCGCCCTCACCCTCGCCCGCCAGCACCCCGACCACCCGCGGCTGGTCACGCTGGAGGGGGAGCTGCTCGAGCCCAGCGGCGCCATCACCGGCGGCCGGGTGCAGCGCGGCGGGCAGATGCTGGCCCAGCGCCGCCGCCTGGCCGAGGTGCGCTCCGAGGCCGAAGCCCTCAGCGCCCAGGTCCAGGCCCTCAGCGCCCGGGCCGCCGAGCTGCGGCAACAGCTCCAGGACCCCGCGCTCAAGGAGGCGCGCCAGCAGGAGGAAGCCGCCCGCGCCGAGCTGCGCGGCGTGCGGCTGGCGCTGGAGCGCCTGGGCAACCCCCCGCCCCCCGAGGCCCCCGAG
>NZ_QXDL01000079.1:0-17063 GCF_003574345.1 Calidithermus terrae | reverse complement strand
CCCCCGCAGGCCCCGGCCTACCCCGTGCTGCACAACCTGCCGACCCGCCTGACCACCTTCATCGGGCGGGAGGAGGAGCTGGGCCTGGTCAACCGGCGGCTCGAGGCCGGCGAGCGCCTGATCACCCTGGCCGGGCCGGGCGGCATGGGCAAGACCCGCCTGGCGCTCAGCGTGGCCGAGAGCCAGCTCGGGGCCTTCGCCGACGGGGTGTGGTTCGTGGCGCTGGCCCCGCTGTCGCACAGCGCGCTGATCGTCCCGGCCGTCGCGGAGGCCCTCGGCCTCAGCCTGGCCCGCGCCGCCGACCCCAAGGCCAAGCTGCTCGAGCACCTGCGCGGGCGGGAGATGCTGCTGGTGCTCGACAACTTCGAGCACCTCGTGGACGGGGCCGCCCTGGTGGCGGAGCTGCTCAACGAGGCCCCCCAGCTACGGGTGCTGGTCACCTCGCGCGAGCGGCTGCGCCTGCAGGCGGAGTGGGTGCTCGACCTCCAGGGCCTGGGCTACCCGCCCGGCTACGACCTCGAGGCCGTGCGGCGCTCGAGCGCCGTGCGCCTGTTCGTGGAGCGGGCCAACCGGGCGTGGCCGCAGTTCGCCCTCACGCCCGAGGTCGCCCCGGCGGTGCTGCGCGTGTGCCAGTTGCTGCAGGGGCTGCCGCTGGGCCTCGAGCTCGCCGCCGCCTGGGTCTCGGCCTTCACCCCGCAGGACATCGTGGCCGAGCTCGAGCGCAGCCTGGGCGTGCTCGAGGTGCCCGCCCCCGACCTGCCCGAGCGCCACCGCTCGTTGCGGGCGGTCTTCGAGCACTCCTGGCAGCGCCTCACCCCCGAGCAGCAGCAGGCCCTGGCCCGCCTCACCGTCTTCCGGGGCGGCTTCGACCGGACGGCCGCGCTCAAGGTCGCGGGCGTGGGGCCCATGGTCCTGCTGGCCCTGGCCGACAGGTCGCTGCTGCGCCGCACCCCGAGCGGTCGCTTCGAGCTGCACGAGGTGATCCGGCAGCAGGCGCACGAGCAGGCCGGGACGGGCGAGGCTTTGGCGGCCGTCCGGCAGGCCCACGCCGAGCACTACCTCGCCCTGGCCGAGGAGGCCGGCGCCTACCTGCGCGGCCCGGAGGAGGCTCACTGGCTCGAGCGCCTCGCCCTCGAGCACGACAACCTCCGCGCCGCCCTGGATTGGGCGCTGTCGCGGCGAGACGCCGCCCTGGCGCTGCGGCTGGCGACGTCCGTGCACCACTTCTGGTACGTGCGCGGCCACCACCGCGAGGGCAAGGCCTGGCTCGAGCGCGCCCTCGGCCTGCCCTTAGAAGGCATTCCCCCGCGCCTGCACGCCAAGGCCCTGGGCGCCCTGGCCGAGCGGGCCAAGGACCAGGGCGACTACGCCCAGGCCCTGCAGGCCCAGCAGGAAGCCCTCGAGCTCTGGCAGCGCCTCGAAGACCGGGGCGAGGTCGCGGGCGCCTTGCACAGCCTGGGGACCATCGTCCGCGAGCAGGGCAACTTCGACCAGGCCCTCGGCTACTTCGAGGAGAGCCTGCGCCTGCGGCGCGAGCTCGACGACCGCTACGGCATCGCCACCACCCTCAACGACATCGGCGTGGTCTACGGCTACCGCGGCCAGTTCGAGGCGTCGCGGCCCTACTTCGAGGAGAGCCTGGCCCGCAAGCGCGAGATCGGGGACCGGCGGGGCGTCGCCTACGCCCTGGGCAACCTCGGCCAGGTGCTCTCGGAGCTCGGCGAGCACGCCCGGGCTCGAGCCCTCACCGAGGAGAGCCTCGCCATCAAGCGCGAGCTCGGCGACCAGCAGGGCATCGCGGTGTCGCTGGTCAACCTCGCCATCCTGGCCCTGCGGCAGGAGGAGCTGGAGGGGGCGCGGGACTACCTCGAGGAGGGCCTGCGCATCCTCTACGCCCTCGAGCGCCGCTGGAGCATCGGCGTGGTGCTGGCCTCCTTCGTCGAGCTCGCCCTGCGGCTGGGCCAGTTCGAGCGGGCCATGCGGCTGATGGGCGCGGTCTACGGCCTCACCGAGGCCATGGGCCTGGCCGAGCCGCCGGTGAGCCCGGAGAACGTCGAGCGCTACCTCGCCGCCGGCCGCCAGCACCTCGAGCCCCAGGCCTTCGAGCGGGCGCTGGCCGAGGGCAGGGAAATGAGCCTCGAGCAGATCGTGGCCTACGCGATGCAGCGGCCGGAGGCGGGGGCTCGAGCGGGGTCGGCATTAAGGAGCCAGCCCGGTTAGGCCAGCCGGAAAGGGGCCCGCAGGGTTCGCCCTCACGCCCTGCGGGCTCGTCATCGGGGCGGCTCGAGGCCGTATAACGCCATATAACGCCCGCCTCCTACCCTTGCCTCAGACCAAGCAGGAGGAGGCATGTATGGCAGGCAAACCCCAACCTATCCGCGTGATCTGGGCCTTCCTGGCCCTCGCAGCCCTGGCGGGCTGCGCTCAGCAGGCGGCCGACCCCGCCCCCAAACTGGTGGCCGTGGCTTCCACCGGCCCCACCACGGTGGAGGTGACGTTCAGCGAGGCCGTCGAGGCCGGGGCCACCACCGCGGCCAACTACGCCATCACCCCGAGCCTGGCGGTCACCCAGGCCGTGCTGGACGCGCAGAAGACCAAGGTGACGCTCACCACCGCGCCCCAGAGCGCCGTCCAGTACACCCTCAAGGTCGCGGGGGTCCAGGACGCCAAGGGCAACCCCATCGACCCGGCCGCCGACAGCAAGACCTTCACCGGCACCGCGCCCGCGGCGGGCGATAGCGACGGGGACGGGCTCCTCGACGCCGACGAGGCGAGCGGCTGGGAGGTTCAGGTCAGGCAGGGCGACGGCAGCTTCGCCAAGCGCGCCGTGACCAGCGACCCGGCCAAGCCCGACACCGACGGCGACGGCCTGAACGACAAGGAGGAGCGCTCGAACTTCACCGACCCGCGCAGCAGCGACACCGACCAGGACGGCCTGGCCGACTTCGACGAGCTCAAGAAGTGGGCCAGCTCGCCCGCCGACGTGGACTCCGACGGCGACGCCAAGGGCAACTCCTCGCTCTTCGACGGCAACGAGATCAAGCTGCACGGCACCTCGCCCACCCTCGCCGACACCGACGGCGACAAGATCAGCGACTACGACGAGATCATCGTGCGCGGGGGGGTGTACAACCCGCTCATCGCCAACGTGCCCCAGCTCGAGCTCTCCCTCGAGGGCACCACCGACCTCAGCGTCAACGTCAAGCTCACCAGCAACAACACCGTCGTCAGCACCAAGTCGGCCTCGCTCTCCCAGGGCACTTCCACCAGCACCTCCAGCACCGACAGCCAGACCCGCCGCGTCGAGGGCAGCGTGAGCGCGACGGTGGGGGCTGAGCTCAGCGCCGGGACCGACGGCGTCGGCACCACGCTCAGCGCTTCGGTGACGGTGAGCGCGGGCTTCTCCAACGAGAACACCCGCAGCTACACCCAAGATTCCAGCCGCTCCTCGCAGCAGACCCGTGAAGAAGCCCTTTCCGAGGGCAGCGAGTCGGGGAAGACCATCGACGACGGGCGCGTCGGCGTGGGGCTGCGGGTCAAGAACGCCGGGGACGTGAGCTTCAAGCTCGAGGACCTCGTGATCACCGCGCTCTTCCGCGACCCCGCCGACCCCACCAAGTTCAAGACCATCACCAGCCTCACCCCGGCCATCCCCGCCGGCGGCGTCACGCTGGCCAGCGGCAGCCAGACCGGCGTGCTCGACGCCCGCAACGTCGCCATCCCCGCCGACCAGGCGCTGGAGATCATGGCCCACCCCAACAACCTCTTCTTCCAGTTCAGCACCTACAACCTCACCGACCAGGAAGGGCGCAACTTCGAGTTCCTCAAGGAGGTCACCCTGGCCCAGACCGCGCTGGTGGTCATCGACTACGGCAACGGCCACGTCAGCCGTGCCCGCGTCGCCACCAACGTAGAGCGTCAGGGCGGCAAGATCGTGGGCGTCAGCATGAAGAAGGTGCTCGACGACATCCTCGAGCTCCCCTTCGCCACCCAGGCCAAGCCGGACGGAACCAGGGTGCTCACCAGCCTCTTCGACAAGCAGGCCGGCGCCAACGTCGCCCGCAACTCCCAGCAGCGCGCCCTGTGGGCGGTGGTCGGCTCCTCGAACCTGAGCATCCCCGCGGGCACCCACTTCGAGGACATCCTGCTCAAGCCCGGCACCGAGATCCACCTTCTCTACGTGCAGGACCGCGACGACGACGGCCTCTTCGCCAGCGAAGAGTACTTCTACGGCACCCGCGACGACGTGGCCGACTCCGACGGCGACGGGCTGAAGGACGGGCTCGAGGTCAAGCAGGGCTGGACGGTGGCGGTCGTGGGCAAGGCCTCGCGCAAGGTGTTCCCCAACCCCACCGTGGCCGACTTCGACAACGACAGCCTCGCCGACGCCCAGGAGAAGCTGAAGGGCACCGACCCCTTCAAGGCCGACACCGACAGCGACACCACCGCCGACGACAAGGACCCCGCCCCCCTCGACCCCAGCGTCACCGGCAACCGCCCGCCCCTCATCGACAGCTTCAGCGCGAGCATCTCGGGTTTCGTGGCGACCGTGACCGCCAGCGTGAGCGACCCCGACGCCAACCTCAGCAAGGTGGAGATCGACTGGGGCGACGGCACGGCCAAGACCACCCTCACCAGCAACTTCGCCGCCATCAACACCACCCACAAGTACGGCGCCGCCGGGACCTACACCGTCAGGCTCACCGCCACCGACGCCTCCGGCGTGAGCGTCAGCCAGCAGGGCAACGTGCAGGCCAGCATCCCCAGGGACGGGCTGCTCGGGGAGTACCTCTTCAGCAACAGCGCCAGCGACACCAGCGGCAACAACAAGAACGGCTCGATCAGCAGCGTGGCCTGCGTGCAGCCCGCCGCCAACCGCAACGGCCTGGCGAGCAAGGCCTACGAGTTCAACAACGGCTCCGGCGCGGGCTGCGGCGACAGCAACGGCGTCTACGGCCTCGTCAGCACCGCCAACCTGGGGCAGGGCGGCAGCTTCAGCTACAGCGTCTGGGTCCGCCCCCTCACCAACAACGACCAGTGGATCCTGGGCCAGAACAACGGCAACGGCTCCCAGCCCTGGGCGGCCTTAGTGGTGGGCAACCCCAACGCCCTGGGCGGCACCAGCGGCCGGGTTTCGTTCGTCCTCACCGGCTCCGGCCCCACCCTCACCGTGGCCGACAGCGCCAGCGTGTCCACCAGCGCCTGGGCGCACTACGTGGTCACCGTCTCGAGCAGCGGCGGCCAGACCACGGTCAAGCTCTACCGCAACGGCGCCCAGGTCGCCACCGTTAGCGCGAACGGGAGCTACGCCAACCCCTCGAGCGCCAACAACTTCCTCATGGGCAACGCCGCGCTCAACAACACCAGCGCGGTCTTTAGGGGCCTCATGGACGACGTGCGGGTCTACAACCGCGCCCTGAGCGACGGGGAGATCCAGGCCCTCTACAGCGACACCGGCAACTGAAGCCGCCTCCATGCGAATCCCCCCGCCCTGGGTGGGCGGGGGGTTTTCTCGTGCTGCTGGCGGAGAGGGAGGGATTCGAACCCTCGATAGAGCGAACGCCCTATACACGCTCTCCAGGCGTGCCCCTTCAACCACTCGGGCACCTCTCCAGGCGCAGCACCAATGAATGTAGCACACCGCCGGGGGTGTGTCTAGCGCACGCTTCTCTCACCGAGGGGCAGGGCGGGGTAGACTGCGCCCTATGCGTCTGATGGCGATCTTCCCTCATCCCGACGACGAGATCGGTACGGCCGGAACCCTGGCCCGCCACGCCCTGCGCGGCGACGCGGTGAAGCTGGTGTGGCTCACGAGGGGCGAACTGGCGAGCCAGTTCGGCGACGCCCCGCCCGAGGAGGTCGCGGCGGTGCGCGAGGGCCACGGCCGGGAGGTGGCCCGCATCCTGGGGGCCGAGTACGAGTTCCTGAACTACCCCGACACCGGCCTCACCGGGGGGCGCGAGGAGGCGCTGTCGGTCGCCCGGCTGGTCGCGGCCTGGAAGCCCGACGTGGTGTTCACCTGGGACCCCCACGACGTCCACCCCGACCACCGCGCGGCCTACACCGCCACGCTCTCGGCGCTCAAGCTCTGCCGCATCCCCAAGCTGGTGGGGGAGGCCCACCGCAGCCGCATCCGGCTGCTGCACTACTACCGCGAGGACATCCACCGCCCCGTGGTCTACGTGGACATCGGGGAGGAGGGGCAGGCGGTGGCCGAGCAGGTCTTCAGCCTGTACCGCGACTTCTACCAGTGGGACTACAGCTTGGAGGCCTTCAGGGCGAACCGGGCGCGGCTTGGGACTCTGGCGGGGGTTCGCTACGCGGAGCGCTTTCAGGCGGAGGGGCCGCTGCCTCACCCTTATCTTCCAAGATAGCCACCTGGTCGGGCATGCGCGTGGGGTTGGTGAGCGCGTAGGCGGCGAAGGCGGCGGGGAGGGCCACGGGCAGGACGCTGTAGCCGCCGATCTCGCAGGCCAGCACCACCGAGGCGAAGGGGGCGCGGGCGATCCCCGCGAGCAGCCCGGCCATCCCGGCCAGGGCCGCGGCCTCGGCGGGCGGGGCGAGGCCCGGGGTGACCCTCGAGGCGATGATCCCCACCAGCCCGCCCAGGGCCAGGGCCGGGCCGAAGTAGCCGCCGTAGCCCCGCACCCCGCCCGCCGCCACCAGCAGGATGAGCTGCACCAGGAACAGCACCGCCAGGAAGCGCAGGTCGAGGATGGGCGAGAGCCCGAGCTGCACCCAGGGCAGCGCGTTGCCCAGCGCGGCCGGGAAGGCCAGCACCACCGCCCCGATCAGGAGGCCCAGCAGCAGGTGGCGGTAGACGTAGGGGAGGCGGCGCACCAGGAAGCGCAGCCAGTAGCTGCCCTCCAGCCACAGCGCCCCCACCCCCGCGCACAGCAGCCCCACCGCCAGCCCGAAGACCAGCGAGGTCCAGGGCACGGTGCCCACCTGGATGTCGAAGATGGGGCCGTAGCCCAGGATGGCCCCGTACACCGAGAACCCGGCCAGCGCCCCGATCAGGGCGGGGGCCAGCGCGCTGACCTCCAGCGCGAGCCCGCGGAAGACGATCTCGGAGGCCAGCAGCGCGGCGGCCAGCGGGGCGTGGAAGGCGGCGGCGAACCCGGCGGCCATCCCGGCGAAGGGCAGGTAGCGCCCCGAGCCGCCCATGGGGAAACGCCGCCCGACGGCCGCGCCGATCCATAGGCCCATGGTAGCCATGGGGCCCTCACGCCCCAGCGGCGAGCCCGAGCCCAGTTGCAGGACGGCGGCGAGGCTCGAGCGCAGGTGCTCGAGGAAGCGCGCGCGCCGCTCGATGCGGTACATCGAGAGGAACCAGCCCAGGCCGTGGCCGGTGCCCACCACGGTAGCCAGGGCGAAGATCAGCGCGGGGAGCAGGGCCAAGAACCACAGGCGCGGGCCGGTGAAGACCTGGGCCAGCCCGCCCTCGCCGGGCAGCCCGGGCGGCTGGTAGCCCAGCACCCAGCCCAGCACCACGTTCTGCACCAGGCTCAGCCCCGACGCGATCAGGGCCGCCACCAGCCCGGTGAGCGCGCCGACGAATCCGCTGTAGAGGATCAGGGGGCCGACCTGCATCAATTCACCTTAGCCTCGAGGGGCCGCAATCGAACCTGCCGGAAGTCACCGTGGGTCAACCCCCGTCACCACGATTGTACCTGGCTGAGCGCGCTCCCCCGCGTGATGCGGGGGGTCTGAAGGCCGAGCACCCGGTAGCCGCCGCGGGTCGCCGAGCGCACCAGCACCCGCGGGTCCACCTTGCCCCACAGGTGCAGGGCCTCGTTGCGCACGTCCAGGTCGGGGCTGCTGCCGCGCGAGTCGGTGCCCAGGGCCACCTCGACGCCGTGCTTGAGGTACAGCGCCCAGGGGAACTCGCCGCACTCGAGGCCCCGGTTGCTGCGCGGGCAGGAGACCACCCGGCACCCGGCCTGCGCGATCACCCGCACGTCGGCCTCGTCCACCTGCACCGCGTGGACCAGCGTGACGCCGGGGCCCAGGAGGCCCAGGTCGGCGAGGTACTGCACGGGGGAGACGCCGGGCGGGGTCCACACGGGCAGTTTCATCTGCCGCATGAACTCCACGAAGCCCCCCTCGGCCCGCCTTACGTAGCGGCTCTCCTCGGGGCTCTCGGCGACGTGGATCTGCACGGGGAAGCCCTCGAGGGCGGCGAACTCCACCAGGAGCCTGAACAGCGGTGCGCTCACGGTGTGGGTGGCGTGGGGCGAGAGGCCCACCTTCACCCGCCCCTCGCGCTTCTTCCAGGCCAAAAGCTGCGGCTTGAGGGCCGCGAAGACGTCGTGGGCCTTGCCGGGGTCGGGGCCGATCACCTCGCGGTAAGCCACGCCGGGGAGGTCGGAGTGCCCCAGCAGCCAGTCCATCACCGCGTCGCGGGCCACGATGTCGCCGAAGGCCCCCGCCCCCAGCGCGCGCAGCTCCTCGAGCCCCTGCCGCGCCGCCTCCACCCCGCGCCCCGCGCCGTTGGCGAGGACGTGGCGGATGAACCCGACGTAGGGCCCCTCGAAGTAGGGCAGCCGCGAGAGGTCGAGGTGGGTGTGGGCGTTGGCTACGGGCGGCGTGAGGGCCTTGCCCTTGTGGACCACGGGCGCGCCGGGGTAGGCGCGCTGGAGCTCCTCGAGCCCCCCCGTCATCGCGACGTGATCGCCCACCACCGCCAGGCCCCCCCGCAGCATGGGGGTGCCGAAGCCCAGGTAGACCACCTCGGCGGTCCAGATCTCGGGCTCGAGCCTCATCCCGAACGCTCCAGCAGGTAGCGGTTGGGGAAGCGCACGAAGTCGGTGACCCGGTAGCCGCGCGCGAAGTAGTGGCCGAACAGCGCCCTCGAGTGCTCCCGCCAGGCCAGCGCCAGGGCCTTGTCGTGCTGGAGGATCTGTCCCCAGTCCTCGGGGATCTGCAGCAGCAGGCGGGGGGCCTCCAGGCCCAGGTTGAGCGCCACGGGTTGCTCGTCCTGCACGGTGTTGGCGTAGGGCAGACCCTCGACGTGGGGCAGGGGCTCGGGGGCGTAGACGCGCCGGAAGACCCGCTCCGAGCGGATCTCCCAGTCCACGTCGGCGCGGTCGGAGGGGGCCCCGGCGTTGATGCCGGTCATCTCGCCGTAGCAGTCGGGGATGTACTTGCCGAAGGTCACGCCCAGCTTGCGCAGGTTGAAGTTGGCGTTGAGCCCGCGCAGGGGGTCGAAGGTCCAGGCCACCACCTCGTAGCCGCGGCTCAGGCACCAGTCGCGCTGGAAGCGCTTGAGCAGCAGCGCGGCGGGGGTGCCGCGGTGGGCCTCGAGCACCCCCATCATGTGCGAGTGGTGGCGCTTGGGGTCGGCGGTGGGGAAGCCGAAGACGAAGCCCACCATCTCGCCGCCCAGGAAAGCCCCGGCCACCAGCGCTCCCTCGTGGGCCATCGCCATCATCGAGCGGGCGGGCATCACGTCGTCGGGGTCGCCCCAGATGGCCGCCTGGAGCTCCTCGACGGGGAGGATCTCCCCGGGTTCGTGCAGTTGGCGAACGACGACTTCCATCGCTTTGGCGGCGCCTCAGGAGTTGGCGACGTAGGCCGACTTGAGCGCCAGGCGGTCGATGAGCTCGCGCTTGGGCGTGACCCCGAGGCCGGGGCCCTGGGGCACCGCCATCATGCCGCCGGAGGCCTCGAGCGCCTCCTCGACGATGTCCTCCTCCCAGTAGCGGCTCGCCGAGGAGGTGTCGCCCGGCTTGACGAACATGGGCAGCGTCGCCACGTGGATGTTGGCCGCGCGCCCGATGCCCGCCTCGAGCATCCCCCCCATCCACACCGGCAGCCCGTAGCTCTCGGTGATGTCGTGGATCTTGCGGCTCGCCAGGATGCCCCCCACCCGCGCGGGCTTGAGGTTGATGACCCGCCCGGCGCCGATCTCGAGCGCCTTGCGCGCGTCCTCGGGGCTGGTGATCGACTCGTCGAGGCAGATCGAGGTGGAGATGGCCGCCTGCAGCTTGGCGTGGTCCACGATATCGTCGAAGGCCAGGGGCTGCTCGATGTAGTCGAGGCCGGCGGCGTCCATGGCCTTGAAGGTGGCGACGTGGTTGAGGGTGTAGGCCGAGTTGGCGTCCACGGTGAGGTTGGCCTCGGGGTAGGCCTCGCGCACCGCCATCAGCATCTTCACGTCCCAGCCGGGCTTGATCTTGAGCTTGATGCGCTTGTAGCCCTGCTCGAGCCCCCTGCCCACCTTCTCGACGGTGGCCTCGACGCTGGGCTCGATCCCCAGGCTGATCCCCACCGGGATCTCCTCGCGCACCCCGCCCAGCACCTTCCACAGCGGCTGCCCCAGGCTCTTGCACCACAAGTCCCAGAAGGCCATCTCGAGCGCGGCCTTGGTCATCTTGTTGCCCCGGAAGTTGCGGACGTGCGCCCACAGCGCCTCGGGGTTGGCGATGTCCTTGCCCAGCACCTGCGGGATGAGCAGCTCCTCCAGCAGCGCCCAGGCCCCCGCGATGGTCTCCTCGCGGTAGTGGGGGGTGTGCTCCATGACCGTCTCGGCGTAGCCCTCGAGGCCCTCGCCGTAGAGGGTGAGCACGATGATGTGCCGCTCGGTCTGCACGCCGAAGGAGGTCTCGAAGCGGAAGCGCAGGGGCAGGGTGATGAGCTTCATCTCGGCAGCTTCAATTCGCATGGGGCTATGCTAACGCGCTGGGCGGGGAAGGTAAAACGCCGGGCGCCGGACGCGGGGCGCTGGGCGCGGGTCGTACGTCGTACGTCCTACGCAAAACGCAAGACGCGAAACGCAAAACGCAAGACGCCTTGTTCCCCCCTTAGCAAGGGGGGCTGGGGGGATATTTCCCTCCCCGCGTGCGGGGAGGGAAGGGGAGGGGTTACCACAGGCTACGAGCCCCTACTCACCGCCGCCAGGCGGTGACGCAGAAGTGCAGCGAGTCGGCGTCGAGCTTTTCGCCGTGGAAGCCGCCTTTGAGGCGGTAGTCGAAGCCGTAGGAGCGGAGCCAGCGCTCGAGTTCGTAGCGGGTGAAGTAGCGCTGGGTGAGGGTGAAGGTCTGGCGGCGTACCACGCCTTTGGCGTCGGTGCGGTCGAGGTAGTAGTGGGTCAGGAGGGCCTGGATGGCGGGGAGGTGTTCCTGGCGGATGAAGACCTCGAGGCCCCCCTCGTAGCTCCCCTCCCAGCGCAGCACCTCGGGAGGGCCGATGTGGGCGGGGTTGTAGAGGTCGAAGGCCAGGCGCCCGCCGGGCCCCAGGTGATCGGCGATGCCGCGGAGGGCCTGGTCCTGCTCCTCGAGGGTGTACAGGTGCATGAAGGCGTTGAAGGGGGCGATGATGAGGGGGAACCTGCGCCCCAGGTCCAGGGCGCGCATGTCGCCCTCGAGCCACTCTACGGGCAGGCCCTCGGTGTGCTGCCGGCCCAGCTCCCGCATGGCCCCGGAGGGCTCGAGCGCCACCACCTCGACCCCGGACCGGGCGACGGCCCGCGTCACCCGGCCGGTCCCCGCGCCGAGCTCGAGCACCGGCCCGCCGTAGTCGCGGGCTAAGCGGGCGTAGAACTCGAGGTCGTCGGTGTAGCGGGCGTACTGCAGGGCGTAGAACTCGGCGACGGGGTCGTAATCCACGCGACCGATTCTAACGCGCCCCTGCTCAGCTCCCCTGCAACAGCGCCTCGACCATCTGGTTCTTGAGCTGCCACAGGCGGCTGGAGAGCGAGACGTGGTAGGTGTGGGGGTTGATCAGGCGGCGCACGCCGGGGTCGAGCAATTCCACGTCCTTGCGGTGGCGCTCGCGCAGGACCTCGAGCGGCTGCGGCTCGGCGACGCGCTGGCCGCGCCAGACCTCCTCCTGCAGGGGCTCGAGGCGGCAGGCCGCCGTCTTGACCCGGCGGATCTTGCCCGCGTCGGAGGGGTGGTGCAGGGTGAGGGTGGGCTCGGCGCAGGGGTCCTCGTCGGAGAGGGTGAGCACGTCGGCGGAGGCCAGGCCGCGGTCGTCGTAGAGCCGCCAGGCCTTCTTGTGGCCGGGGTTGAGCACCTTCTCCAGCGTCTCCGAGACCTTGATGGCCGGCTTCCACTCGCCGTCCTCGCGCACCGCCACCACCTTGTAGACCCCGCCCAGCGCCGGCTGGCCCCAGCTCGTCACCATGCGGGTGCCCACCCCGAAGACCAGCCGCCTTGTCAGGGCGTCGGCGTCCACGCCGTAGCGCGGGGCCTCCTGCCGGATCTGGGTGTAGATCTGCCAGATCACCAGCTCGTCGAGGTCGGAGGAGAGCACGATGGCGGCGTCGGGGAAGCCGGCCTTGTCGAGCAGTTGGGCCGAGCGGATGGAGAGGTAGGCCAGGTCGCCCGAGTCGAGGCGGATCCCCACGGGCCGGTGGCCCTTCGCCCGCAGCTCCTCGAAGACCTGGATGGCGTTGGGGACGCCGCTCTCGAGCACGTCCACCGTGTCCACGAGCAGCACGGTGTCGTCGGGGTAGACCTCGGCGAAGGCCCGGAAGGCGTCGAGCTCGCCCATGCCCAGCGCCATGAAGGCCTGCACCATGCTGTGGGCGTGGGTCCCGGCGGCCTGCAGGCCCAGCTCGTGCGACATGCCCACGTTCGAGCTGCGGTTGGCCCCCCCGATCAGCGCGGCGCGGGTGGCCGAGTTGCCCGCCCCGCTCGCCGCCCGCCGCAAGCCCATGTCCAGCACGTAGGCGGCAGGCCCGGCGGCCTCGCGGATGCGGCTGGACTTGGTGGCGATGAGGGTCTCGAAGTTGAGCTTGTTCAACAGGGCGGTCTCGAGCAGTTGCGCCTGCACCAGCGGCCCCTCGATGGCGACGAGGGGCACCTGGGGGTGCACCACCCGGCCCTCGGCGACGGCCCGCAGCGTCAGCCCGTCGAAGGATCCGTTGCGGCCCAGCCAGCGCAGGAAGTCCTCGCCGAACATCGGCTCGCCCGCGCGGGTCTTGTGCGAGCGCAGCACCTCGAGCTCCGCCTCCTTGAAGCGGGCGCTCTCCATCCACTCCAGCAGTGGGTCGAGGCCGGCGAACACCCCGTACCCCGCCTGGTGCTGCCCGTAGTCGGGGTTCTTGCGGTAGAAAAACTCGAACAGCGCGGGCCGCTCGTGGATGCCCAGGCGGTAATAGACCTGCGCCATGGTGAGCTGATACTGGTCGGTGAGCAATATGCCCTCGGTGAGGCTCGGCATGGGATGATCATAACGGGGGACGTGAGAGGCTGAACGCCGATAGCCGAACGCTAAACGCCGATGGCCCATAGCCGATGGCCGATAGCTAAACACAAGACGCGAAACGCCCGACGCCTTGGCCCTCGGCCCTCGACCTCGAGCGCCGCACGCCGCGAGCCGCTGCCGGAGGCTAGCTCTGCCGGACCGGGATGATGCGGTAGCGGCTTTGGGCGATGACGAAGATGCCGTAGGCGACGAGGCCCAGGGCGACGGCGCCCAGGAGCCAGGGGCCGGCGGGGCGGCTCTCGAGGAGGCTCAGGGCGTCGGCGATGCCCCCGGCGCGCTGGGGGTTGTCGGTCCAGGCGGCCTCGAGCAAGAAGCCGCCCACGATGGCGAACACCACGCCGCGGGCGGCGATGCCCACCTGGCCGAGCCGGGTGAGCAGGCGGTAGGCGGGCTCGGGGAGGTCGTCGAAGTGCAGGCGGCGGAGAAAGCTGGCCCGGTAGGCGATGTAGAACTGGCTCAGGGCCAGGCCGAGGATTACGGCGCCGGCCCCCGCCACGACCCAGGGGCCGGCGTCCGTCCGCAGCAATTCGGCGGTCCAGTCCTCCTCGCTCTTGCCGCGCCCGTTGGAGCGGCCCGCCAGGGCGAAGCCTAAGGCGAACCAGGCCAGGCTCAGGTGAACGCCCGCGCTCACCGCGTAGCCCAGCCGCTTGGCCCAGGCTTTGGGCCCCCGCCCGTGGCGTTCGGGGTCCAGCACCGCCCGCACCACGTGCCAAAGGGCGTACCCGGCCAGCCCCAGGGCCAGCAGCCCCAGGACGACCTGGCCGAAGGGCTGCTCGCCCACGCGCTCGAGCGCCCCCCGTGGGTCGGTGTTCTGGGCGCTCTCGCGGGCTTGAAAGGCGGCCCGGGCCGCCAGGACCCCGATCAGGCCGTAGACGATCCCCTTGGCGAAATACCCGGCCCGTGCCAGGGCCTCGATCTCGGGGGCGGCCCGGCGCACCGCCCGCCGCACCTCCTGCTTGACCCGCGCCTTTTCCACGGCGCCCATGATGGGGAGAAAAGCTGACGGTCGGCTGATGCCCAGCTTGGGCCCGGCGGCTTTCACCCGTCGCGGGGGCGATGGCCTACAATGCCCCTGTGGAGTCATTGGTATACCGCGACTTTTTCGCCGAACAGGGCCTCGAGCCCCTCACCGCCGAGGGCTACCGCCGCGAGGCGCGGGCCGAAGCATTCCCCTACCTGCAAGCCCTCTCCCGCCGGGTGCTGGTCTACGACGGGGCGATGGGCACCGAGATTTTCAAGTACGACCTCACGGCGGAGGATTACGGCGGCGAGCTCTACAACGGCTGCCCGGAGATGCTCAACCGGGTCCAGCCCGACGTGATCGCCCGCATCCACCGCAGCTACCTCGAGGCCGGCGCCGACGTGATCGAGACCAACACCTTCGGGGCCTTCCCCCACGTGCTGGTGGAGTACGGGCTCGAGGCCGAGGCCGAAGACCTGGCCTACCTGGGCGCCCGCGTCGCCCGCGAGGAGGCCGACCGCCTCTCCACCCCCGAGAAGCCCCGCTTCGTGGCCGGTTCGCTGGGGCCGGGCACCAAGCTCATCAGCCTGGGGCAGATCGGTTGGCGGGAGATGCTGGGGTCGTACCGCGTGGCCGCCCGCGGCCTGATCCGGGGTGGGGTGGACGTGCTGCTGATCGAGACCGCCCAGGACATCCTCCAGGTGCGCTGCGCGGTGCAGGCGGCGCGTGCGGCCATGCAGGACGTGGGGCGCGAGGTGCCCCTGCAGGTGCAGGTCACGGTGGAGTCCACCGGGACCATGCTCGTAGGCACCGACGACAACGCCGCCCTGACCGCGCTCGAGGCCCTCCCCATCGACGTCATCGGGATGAACTGTGCCACCGGCCCCGACCTGATGGACTCGCACGTCCGCTTCTTCTGCCAGAACTCCACCCGCTGGGTCTCCTGCCTGCCCAACGCCGGCCTGCCCCGCAACGAGGGGGGACGGGTGGTCTACGACCTCACCCCCGCCGAGCTGGTGCGCTGGCAGACGAAGTTCGTGCGCGAGTACGGCCTCAACGTGGTGGGCGGCTGCTGCGGCACCGGCCCCGAGCACATCCGCGCCCTGGCGGAGGCGCTGGGCAGCCACCCGCAGGCCGCGAAGACGCTGGCGCAGTTCCCGGCGCAGGTGGCGAGCCTCTACCAGGCAGTGCCGCTCAAGCAGGACACCGGCATCCTCATCGTGGGGGAGCGCACCAACGCCACGGGGAGCAAGAAGTTCCGCGAGCTGCTGTTCGCCGGCGACTTCGAGGGGATGCTCGAGCTCGCCCAGGAGCAGGTGGCCGAAGGGGCACACGTGCTCGACGTCTCGGTGGCCTGGACCGGCCGCGACGAGGTGCGCGACATGCGCGAGGTCGTGAAGCGCTTCGCCACCAGCGTGCAAATCCCCATCATGATCGACTCCACCCAGACCGACGTGATGCAGGAGGCGCTCGAGCACCTGGGGGGCCGGGCCATCCTCAACTCGGTCAACCTCGAGGACGGCCTGGAGAAGTTCGACAAGGTGGCCTCCCTCGCCCGCCAGCACGGAGCGGCCCTGGTGGCGCTCACCATCGACGAGGACAAGGAAGCGGGCATGGCGAAGACGCCCGAGCGCAAGGTCGAGATCGCCCTGCGGATGTACGAGCGCCTTACCCAGGTCCACGGCATCCCGGGCAGCTCGATCCTCTTCGACCTGCTCACCTTCCCCATCACCCAGGGCGACGAGGACACCCGCAAGCTGGGCATGTGGACCATCGAGGGCATCCGCAGGGTGCGCGAGCTGCTGCCCGAGGTGGGCTTCATCCTGGGCGTCTCCAACGTCTCCTTCGGGGTCTCGCCCCAAGCCCGCGTGGTGCTCAACTCGGTCTTCCTCGACGAGTGCATCAAGGCCGGGCTCACGGCGGCCATCCTCAACGCGGGCAAGATCCTGCCCATCAACCAGATCCCCGAGGAGCAGTACAAGCTCGCCCTCGACCTCATCTACGACCGCCGCGCCTTCAACCCCGACGGCTCCGTGGCCCACGACCCGCTCTTCGCCTTCGTGGACTACTTCGCCAAGAACAAGGTCGAGCGATCGGCCGCCGCCGACCCCTTCGCCGGGCTCGGCGTGGAGGAGCGCCTGAAGAAGCGCATCATCGAGGGGCGCAAGGTGGGCCTCGAGGCCGACCTCGAGGCCGCCCTGCAGGCGGGCTACACCCCGGTCTCGGTCATCAACGAGGTGCTGCTGGAGGGCATGAAGGTGGTGGGCGACCTCTTCGGCGCGGGCAAGATGCAACTCCCCTTCGTGCTCCAGGCCGCCGAGACCATGAAGGCGGCGGTGCGCTACCTCGAGCCCAAGATGGACCGGCTCGAGGGCGTCCACAAGGGCACCATGGTGCTCGCCACCGTCAAGGGCGACGTGCACGACATCGGCAAGAACCTCGTGGACATCATCCTCTCCAACAACGGCTACCGGGTGGTGAACCTGGGCATCAAGAAGCCCATCGAGGAGATCCTGGCCGCCGTCGAGGAGCACCGGCCCCAGGTGGTGGGCATGAGCGGCCTCTTGGTCAAGAGCACGGTGGTGATGAAGGAGAACCTCGAGTACATGCGCGAGCGGGGCTACCGCATCCCCGTGGTGCTCGGCGGCGCGGCGCTCAACCGCCACTACGTCGAGCACGACCTGCGCCAGGCCTACGCCACCGGCCCCGTCTACTACGCCTCCGACGCCTTCGACGGCCTGCAGCTGATGGAAGAGCTCACCGGCCACGCCCCGCCCAGGCTCACCAGCCGTGAGCAGAGCGGCCACAAGTACAAGACCGCCTACGAGATCCTGATGGAGAAGCTCGAGGCCGGCTCGGAGTACGTCCCCTCCAACGTCCCCCCCGC
>NZ_QXDL01000078.1:0-17247 GCF_003574345.1 Calidithermus terrae | reverse complement strand
GCCCCTGGTCGGGCTGGGTGAGCCGGGCGGGCGGGGCCGGGGTGTTGGTGTTGCCTGAGGGGCCCGCGGCCGGGGGGCGGAGGTCGAGCAGGGACACGTTGCCCACCGAGAGCCTGAGCTGGGAGGAGAGCGCCGCGGTGGGCAGGGCCAGCACCGGAGGCTTCACGAACATCGCGTACGTGCCGTAGGGCATGACCGCCGTCCAGGGACTCTCCAGCGCCCCGTCGGCCAGGGAGTAGGCCTCGTCCTTGTAGACGTTGTTGGAGTTCCATTCGGTGCGATGCTCCCAGCCGTACAGGTGCCAGTACCAGGCCATCTGGCCCCACTGCCTGCGGGTCGTGTGCACCCGACCCCCTACTACGACGTTGGTGTAGGTCTCGCGGTACATGGCGTGCTGGGCTTGGTTGCTGCCGTCCTGCTCCCAGGTCCACCCGTTGGCGGCCAGCACCTGGCTGCCGAAGGGGTCGTAGCGGAAGGCGGTGTAATTGCTGGTCTTGCCTGCGGGCTTGCTGGCCGGGTAGGTGTTGCTATCCTCAGTGATCTGGAAAATTGCCGCGCGTCCCTCGGCGTCGTATCGCTTGGAGCGGCCGTGGTACGTGAACGGTTTGGCCCCTCTGGAATCCGACACCGACAGGCGGTCACCCCGCGAGCTGAGGGTGTAGGTGAGGGTGTACCCGTAGCAGGTAGAGTCGCTACAGCCGGGCGGAGTGCCGACGGTCTCGCTGGTGACGGCGTTGACACCGTTATAGGCCGCGGTCTTGGGCACGTAGGAGCTGGTTTCGTCGAACGGCCGGTAGCACTGACAGTCCGAATTCCAGCGGCGGCCTGTGGTCACGGTCTCCTGCGCGTGCTGGGTGCGGTTGCCGTAGCCGTCGTAGGTGAAGGTGGCGGTGGAGGTCGTGCTCGAGTAGGCGTTCTCGGGTCCCGGCCAGCCCTGGGCCGTGGTGGTGGTACTGCGGTAGGGGAGCCCCGCGTAGGGGTGCCCCGTGGCGCGGTAGACCGTCACCTGGCTCACCGGGTGGGCCGGCGACTGCAGCATCCCCTGGACCGTCCACTCGTCGGTGCTCCCGGTGAGGCCGCTGAGGGTCGGCCGGGTGACCAGCTTGTAGCGCAACGTGCTGCCGGTCTTGAGTTCCTGGGTCTGGGTGCCGTCAGGGTCGTAGGTGGTGCTGGTCACCGCCGGGCCCGGGATCGTGGTGCCCCCGGTGTTGTCACGTCCCCCGTTGCTGTCGGTAACAGTGGTCACCCGCCCGCGCTTGTCGTAGACGTAGTCGGTGTAGTTCCCGTCACCTGTGAGCGCTCGCTTCTTGAGGCCGCTGCGGTAGTAGCTGTAGGTCACGATGTTGCTGGTGGCCTTGCCCGTGGCGCTCCAGTCCTTGGGGGCCTCGTCGTAGTAGTTGACGCTGTTGATCTGGTCGCGCTCGTTGTAGACCGTGGTGGCGCTGCCGATAGTGGCGGCCATCAGCGCCCCGTTGGAGAAGTCGTGGTTGGGGGTGTTGTAGTAGCTGCGCACCTTGAAGCGCACGTCGCGGGTGTGGTAGCTCTCCTTGTTCGTCGAGGAGTACTGGTAGGTGTAGCGGTTCTGTTTGTCGTTGGCGCTGATCGGCGTGCCGTCCCCGCTGGCGCTGGTTGGGGTGTCCCAAGACTCGACCAGGTTGGAGTTGGCGTCGTGCCTCCGGTAGCTGTTGTGGTTGACGTTGCCGACGTAGTAGGGAAGCGTGATGCCGTTGATCACGACGTCGACCCGCTGGGTGAGCGGCCGACCATCGGCGTCGCGCTGGGTGGCGTAAACCCGGTCGGTGCCGGTGAACAGGCGCTTGACCAGGAGCCCCAGCCCGTTGTACTGAAAGGTCACCGTGCGCTCACGGCCGTCCCAGTTCAAGGCCGGGTGAATGGGGCTGGTGACGGGGCTAGCCTGGGAGGCCTCGCGGGTCTTGTCCCCCCGGCGGTTGTACTCGTAGACCGTGGCGTTCCCCGCGCTGACCGTGGGCATGTTGTCCACGCCGACGCTGGCGACCTTGCCGGCGAGGTCGCCGCTATAGTCGTAGGTGGTCTCCGCCGTGAGCCGGCCGTCCAAGCGGTAGGTCTTCATCCTCATATTCGGGATGAGGTCCTGCCTGTGGGGGCGGGTCTCGCGCACCACCTTGCCCAGGGAGTTGTAGGCGTACTCGGTGTACAGGCCGGTGTTGTCCTCCCCCGGCGCCCCGTTGGAGCGCTGCTTGACCAGGTTGCCCGCGTAGTCGTACCAGTACTGGCTCAGCAGGCCGCTGCCGTCGGGGAAACCGGAGGCGCTGTCGGTCTGGTTGCCACGGCTCTTCTTGAGCTCCTGGACCAGGTTGCCCCAGGCGTCATGGGTGTACTCAGCCACGAAGCCCTCGGCGTCCTTGAGGGAGGTGCGGTTGCCACGGCTGTCGTAGGTGATGACTACCGTGGAGTTGTCCGGCAGCGTGTCGCTCAGGACCCGCCCCGCGTAGTCGTAGGTGTGGGACGTGCAGGCCGCTTCGGCCCCGGCCTGGGTGTCCATGTGGGCGACGCACGTCCGGGTGGGGAAACGGCGGCTGCCGTACTCGAGGGCCTTGGTCGTGACGTGGCCGTCGCCCAGGACGTTGGCAGGAGTGCCGGCCACGTTGTCGGGCTCAAGCACCGCGCTCAGCAACCCGTCGTCGGTGTAGGTGTAGTTCTTGACCAGGACCCCCCGCTCGTCCCATTCCTGCCGGAGGTTGCCGAGGATGTCGTAGGTGACGCCCCGGGTATAGCCGCGGGGGTCTATCGTCTCGACCACCCGCCCCACCCCGTCGTAGGCGTAGCGGGTGGTGACCGAGGTGAAGTTGCCGTTCAGCGTGGCGTAGTCGGGCTCACTTCCTGTCCAGACCTGCTGGGTCTTGCTCACCAGGTTGCCCGCGGGGTCGTAGGCCAGGGTGGTAGCGTAGCCCTCGGGGTCGGTCACGGTCACAGGGCGGTCCAGCACGTCGTAGGCGGTGCTGGTGCAGGCCACGGCGGAAGAGCCACAGGTCGCGAAGCTGCCGTAGAGGTTGTTGTAGACCTGCGCGGGGGTGACGTTGCCCGCCAGCAGGCGGCGCTCCTGGGTCCTCCGCCCTAAGGTGTCGTAGCTGTACTCCACGTACGGCCGCCGCCCGTCGGTGTAACCGGGTGAAACCCCGCCCATGTCCACGTTCCCGTTCGTGCGCAGCGGCGGGTCCAACCGCTTGACGAGGTTCCCGGTCGAGTCGTACACAAAGTACGTCGTCCGGTCCTCCCCGGGGTTGTTCATGGTCAACCGGTCGTCCTCGACGCGGATCGGGCGGTCGAAGGGGTCGTAGAAGGTGCGCACCTGGGCTCCCCGCTGGCCCGAGTTCACACTGCCCCAGGTGTGCGCGTCGTAGCTGGTGCTCGCGACCCGGCCCAGCCCGTCCACGGCCTTGACCCAGCCCAGGATGGTGTCCAGGCGGCTGTTGGCGGGGTAGAAGAACTCGATGTCGCGCTCCCCGCTGGCGTGGTAGGCCATGCCGGTGTAGCCTCCGTCGGGGAGGGTTTCCCGCACGAGGCGGTCGAGGGTGTCGTACTGGGCGGCGTAGCCGAAGCCGTCCACCGTCCACTTCACCCGGCGCCCGTAGGCGTCGTAACCGTCGGCGGCGGGGACCTCGGTGGTTTCCCGGACCGTGGTCACGCTGCCGCCGGCGCCTACCCCCCGCGTGACCTTCTTCAGGCGACCCACGTTGCCCCCGGAGGTGTGGTACTCGTAGTCGGTGACGTTGGTGGGCTGGCCCTCCCAGCTGTGGTCGAGCTCGCCGGTCGGGAGGTAGAACCACATGCGGCGCGCGGGCGTGACGCCGTTGTTGCCGTCGGGCGAGACGAACAGGTGCTCCCAGACCTGCTGGCCGAAGCCGTTGTACGAGCGGAACGCCCAGCGGTAGTGGCGCACCTCGGTGGCGCCGCTGTAGTCGGCGGTGTGCTGCCCGGGGAGCAGCTCGTGGTTGACGTTGCCCAGGGCGTCGTAGAAGTAGCGGCCCAGCCGGCCCTGGTGGTCGCGCTCGTACACCAGGTCGGCGTACTGCCGCACCAGAGGGCCCGCGGGGGCGTAGCTGCCGTTGGCGTCAGGCACGTAGGGCTGCCATGTACCGCTGCCCGAATGATAGGCATAGGTGGTGGTCTGGGTCTTATCCGGCTGGCCCGGCAGCCTACGCTCACTACGGGCCAGGCGCCCGGCCTCGTCGTAGCGGTCAGCCAGGGTGTACTGGGTGAACCAGATGTCGCCGTTTCTGACCAGCGTGGAGGTCTCCGCCCACTCCACCGCGCGGAAGGTCTGGCCGTTCACGCTGACGGCGGGGTGGTCAGTGTAGCTGCTGGACTCCCGCACCGCGCTGTAGTTGAAGCCGGTGCCGGGGTAGGCAGGGATGTTCTCGCTCAGCAACCGGTTGTCGGCGGTGTAGGTCCAGGTCTTCTCCCGTACGACGTTTGCGCCCAGCGAGAGGCGCTCGAGCTTCACGTTGCCCCGCGCGTCGTACTCCAGGTACAGCTTGCGCGGCTCGGCCTCGCCCTCGGTGTAGGGCCCGGTGACCTCCTTGGTAGACCCGTCGGGCCAGTAGCTGTAGGTCCAGGCGCGCCAGCGCTCGTCAGGGCGTTGCGTCCAGGAGTTCTGGGCCACCCAGGGGTTGTGCTCGCGCTCGCGCCGCTTGGCCAGCTGTCCGGCAGGATCGAAGTGGTACTCGGCGTACTTGCGGCTGGCAGAGTCGTCGCAGGCCGGGAGACCGTCCTGCAGCCGGGCGTTCTTGCACTCGGTGACGGTGACCTTGGCCCCGCCCGCGTCGGAGCCGGTGCCGTAGGTGTACACCAGGGCGCCGTCGCCGGGCGGGTCGACGCGGATCACCCGGTCGGAGCTGTCGTAGTCGTAGATGGTGACGTGCGCGTAGTTCTGCCCCGCCGCCGAGCGCTTGACGGCCTTGAGCACCACCCGGCCGCCGGGCCGCTGGTCGTAGTCGAACTCGAACCTGCGCTCCAAGGTGCCGCCCATCCCGTCGGGCGCACGGTAGGTGACCCAGCCCAGCAGGTTCTGAGGCTGGCCGACGAAGGCCTTGTAGCCGAACTCGACCTGGCGCGACCAGGTGGTCGCAGGGTTGGCCTGGTCGCGCACCAGGTAGTCGATGCGCTGCAGGGTCTTGAGGGCGGTGTCCCAGGTGTAGACGCTGACGCGCCCCCACTCGTCGCGGACCTTGGAGATCATCCCCGAGCCGCCCCCTGTGTAGAAGAAGTCGGTCCTGGGGGTGCAGGGCGCGGCGGCGTTGGTGGTGTTCTTGCAGACGATGTTGGGGTTGGAGCCAGTGTCGTACTTCTCACCCTCGGGGTCGTTGTTGAAACGAGCCCCTCGGTACTGCTGGTGGGGGGTCTGGCTGTAGCTCACGAATTGGCCGTCACCGTTGAAGGAGTAGCGGGTCCCGTCGGCTATGTAGTAGTGGGCGATGGTGCGCCCGCTGGGCCGGATGAGCAGCACCACCCACTCCTGGGAGTACTGGGTGCCCGGCTGGGCCGCCAGCGCGTAGAGGTGAACGTCGGGGAGGGGGGCGGTGCCGGCGGATTTGTAGCGCTGGATCCAGGAGGGAGCGCTCTTGAGGGGCTCGCTGGCGAAGTCGGTGGTTACCCGGTTGAAGGTCTGGCCGCTGCCGTCGCCCTTGCCCAGGAAGAAGCTGGCGGGCGGGCTGCTGAGCCCGTTG
The DNA here is from genome assembly GCF_003574345.1 of Calidithermus terrae. Classification (NCBI taxonomy): domain Bacteria; kingdom Thermotogati; phylum Deinococcota; class Deinococci; order Thermales; family Thermaceae; genus Calidithermus; species Calidithermus terrae. The sequence continues at coordinate 11,539 of NZ_QXDL01000078.1, read as the reverse complement.
GAGTAGGGCGCCAACCGCAGCCGCGGCAGCAGGTTCCAGTTCCTGCCCCCGATGGTGATGGTCGTTTCGTCGGTGCCGGAGGTGGCCAGGTTGTTGCGGCCGAGCTGGTCGGTGCCGACGTAGAGGTTGCCGGAAGCCAGGTTGATGGCCTCCTCGAGCTCGCCGAAGCCGGGGGCCTCGAAGGCCATCACCTCCAGCGGCAACCGCGAAACCCCCGCACCGGGGCGGACGAAGAGCTGCGGCACGGCCAGGACCAGGGTACCGGGGCCGTAATTCGCCAGCAGGAAGAGGATCAGGGTAAGGAGGGCCAGTCGGCGGCGCGTGGTGTCGCGCCAAAGCCAGGGACGGTGTCTCATAGGGGCCTCGAGGGGGCGGGCACAGGCTGAATAAGCCGGGGGCTAACGGGGACGGTGGGAACAATAGAGCTGGCCGGCGCTCACCAGGCCAGCAGCGGGCCGCGCTCTAAGGGCGCAGCGGGTAAAGGAGGAAGTCGCCCTCGGGCTTGGGGTCGGCCCGTACCTGGACCACGGCACCGGGGCCCTGGGGGACCCGGATGACGACGAAGTTCCACCCTGCCTCGAGCTTCACCTCCAGCAGGATCCGGTACTTCTCCGCCTCGCCGCAGCGGCCGCTCCCCTTGACGCTCGCCGGCTGGTCAGCCCACACCAGCAGGGTCGAGGCGCCGGTCCCGGTGTTGGGGCTGCCGCCCGGCTGGTAGGCCCGCAGGCTCAGGAAGGCCCGGGGCGTGGCCTCGCCCCCGGCATAGACCAGCAGGTGGGCCAGCAGGGCCCGGGCCCCGGCGGGGCTCACAGAAGGGCGGAAGTCGCAGCCCTCCGGCAGCTGCAGCGCCGAGTCGGGGGTGGCGTAGGCCCGGGCGGCCACGCCGCCCGGCAGCGCCAGCGTGAACCGGCCGTCCGCGCCCACGGCAGCCTTAGCCAAAACCTCGCTGGGCGCCTGTGGGGCGCCAATCCCCAGGCGGATCTCGGCGGCTTTGCCCTCAGGCCACCCGGGGGGCGGCCAGGGGCTGAGCTGGCCGCTCAGCCTGGGGAGCGCCTCCTGCGAGAGGGCAAGCCCTACGAGGAGCAGGGCCGGGAGGAGAATGCGACGGGCAATGCTCTTAGAAGACAAAAGGGCATACAAGGATCGCTTCATAACGACTCCCCCTAAGGCAGGCTGGCCTACCTGGAAATGGATTAGTTCTACCACGCCCTTCTCAGTCTCGTCTAATTTTGGAAAGAAACTTTAGGTTTGTTAAGGAAGGATCCCAGGGTGGTGAAAGTGGAGTCCTGGCCGGATTGATAGACAGGCATAGAAGAATTTCATCCTCACAGGATCTGTACGGCTGGAATTGACCCTCATCTTATTCTCACTATCTGATCCTGTGCAGGGCGGGCCCGCCCTACCTCCTGCTGGACATAGACAGGCTTTCTGCGTTGAGCTGGCGCGCGGAGGGCTTGGTCTTACCCAGCCCTCCGGGTGATTCAGTGATCTCTGCGCAGGGGTGAGCCCCGGCCATCACCCCCGCCGCTGTGTGATGTGGCGGAGACCCTGCTGGCGGGCATTGCACCCGGTAATTCTCCCGCAGGCGCTGAGCCGAGGCTCAGCGCCTGAACACTTCGACCGCAAGAATTCGGGCAAGGCCTCCGGTGCTTCCGCGAGGATCATTAAGGCCCCGCAGCTGCGGGGCCCCTTCTGCATCCTTTGCCTCAGTTTCTCACGTCACTGTTTGGCCGCTTCCACCCGGTCCACCAGGGGGAGGAGCCCCTCGATCCACTGCGGCAGGCGCAGGCCCTGCCGGCCCCACTCGCCCTCGCGGTAGGCCGCGGCCAGGGTCCGGGCCCCGATGATCTGCAGGTCGGGGACCAGGCGGCGCAGGAAGCGCCAGGCTGCGTCCCAGCGCGGCGCGCTCGGCCGGCTGGTCACCGCGGCCGTGAGGGCGCCGACCGTGGCGTAGGCCAGGTCGGCCCGGCCGGGCAGCGGGTGCCCCTCGGGGTCGGCCAGGATGGCCTCGGGGTCGGGCAGGTCCTGCTCGCGCAGCCAGGCCCCGAAGGTCTGGCCGTAGGGGCCGAGGATCCCCACCAGTAGCAGCTCCAACGCCTCGCGGTCGGCCTCGCGGGCGCCCAGCGCCAGCCAGGCGGCCAGCGCGGGGACGGCCATGCGCTCCCAGGTGCGGGGGTTGGGCCAGCCCCACACCTCCTGCCCCGGCTTGGGGGTCGGGGCCACCGCCTCGGGGTAGCGGGCGAGGAACCCCGTCACCAGCGCCTTAGCCTCCCCCCCGCGCGCGTCCACCGCCTGCGCGGTGGGCAACTCCACGCCGGCGAGGGGGTCGCCCCAGCCCGACAGCAGCGCCTGGGCGAATTCCTGCGCCCCGGGGGCCGGGTAGTGCAGGTGGGCCATGCGGGTGCGCATGGCCAGGCTGAAGGACTCCGGCCCCTCGCCTTCCCCCCACTCGCTGGGGTTGGACGCGGCCATGATGGCCACCCGCTCGGGCGGCAGCCGCACCTCCCCCACCCAGCGCTCCGCGAGCACGCGGAGCATAACCGGCCTCACGTCGGGGGGAGTTCCCCCGATCTCGTCGAGGAAGAGGATGGCGCCCTGCGGCGCCGTGACGAGCCGCTTCACCCAGGCCTGCGGGGCGAGCAGCACCTCGCCCCCCTCCAGCACCGGGAAGCCGCCGAAGTCGGTGCGGTCGCGGTTGCTCGCGACCACCACCTCCAGGTGCCGGCCCCAGCGCCGGGCCAGGCTCTCGACGAGCGCCGTCTTGCCCACGCCGGGGGCCCCGATGAGATGGACCGGGACGGAGCCGGCGAGAGCCATTCCGACCGCTTTGTTGACCGCTTTGTTGGCGTCGTTCATACCATTACCTCCTATCATGAAAAATCGTACCTTTGACCAATAGAACTGTAAATAGGGCGAGATCGTCTGCTAGAGATAAGGAATTACTCCTATCCGTTATTGATGTATCATTCAAGCCATGCGGTGGATGAACGCCGACCCTAAGCCCCCGGTCCGCGTCGAGCCGGTGCCGGGCAACCTGCTCGAGCTGCTCGCCCTGCTTCGCCCCTGCCGCCCGGTGGAGGTGCGGGCGGGCAGGCGGCGGCTGTGCCTCGGCCCCCTGAGCGTGGCCCTCCTGCAGGCCCTGCTCGAGCAGGGCCTGCAGGGCGAGCTGGTGCCCCTGCGCGAGGCGGCGGCGCGCGCGGGGGTAGAGGCGCGCACCGTGCTGGAGTGGGCCCGCCAGGGCCGGCTGCGTCCCCGGTTGGTCCACGGGCGCAGCTTCTACTCGCTGCGGGAGGTGCTGGAGCAGCGCCTGGCCCAGGGCACGGCCGCCCCGCCCGGTGAGGAGCCAAAACGTGACGGCCCCTCCCCCGCCCTGCGCTGAGCGCGCCCGGCCGCCGACCCAGGGTGCCGCCAACCCGCTCGCTTGATTATGCTATGCTTTTTCTCGATAGGAGGAAAAGCATGAGCGATGCGACGGTGATCGTGTTGGCGACCATGGTGGCGGTGTTCGGCCTGGGCGGGCTGTTGGCGGCGCTGGTGTGAGGAGGCGCTGCCCGGGCCGTGCCCCGCCGCCGCGAGGACCGGCCGGAGGATCGTTAGCACCACTGCCGAGCCGACACAGGCAAAGACAGCACGAAGAAGGGGCGGGCCCCCTGCGTGAGGGGGCCCGTGCCGGAGGAGCGGATAGGAGGAAGCATGCAGAGCGGGGAATTCCAATTCCACCCGGCCCCGGGCGAAGCGCGCGCGGTGCTGCAGCGCCTGGGCGAGCTGGCCGCCGGCGTGGACCGGCGCCGCGACCGCAACACCTACGCCGACCCCAACCCCTGGGCCCTGGCCGACGCCCTGCGCACCTACGACGCGGGGGTGTGGGTCACCCACCCGCCCGTGCGCGCGGGCGAGGAGGCCACCGTCGCCCGGGTGGTGTTCTGGCGCGAGGGCGGGGCGGTGCAGGCGCTGGTGGGGGTGCGGCGTGAGGAGTTCGTCACCCACCCCTGCGAGGGCGGCCGCGACGGGCTGGCCCTCGACGAGCACCTGCTGCTGGGGGCGGGCTTCGCCGAGGTGACCGCCGCCATCGGGCGGCTGACCGGGACCCGCGCCCTGCACCCCTTCGTGGCCCTGCGCCGCGACGGGGCGGCCTACGGCTACGCGCAGCGCCGCTGGTACGCCCCGCTGGGCGTGGCGTGGGTCTCGCAGGGCTGGCAGCGCCACCTCGAGCGCCCCGCCCTCGAGGCGCTGTGCCGGGCCGCCGCGGCCGCGCGCCGCGACCTCTTCGTGGGCCGGGGCAGCCTGACCGAGGGGGCCTCCTGCGCGGGGCGCCGGGGGCTGCTCACGGTGGAGGGGGCGCCGGGCCCCGAGGTGTTCTACCGCGGCCGCGTGCGGCCGTGGGAGGAGGTGCTCGAGCTGCTGCGGCTGGCGCCGCTCATCGAGCTGTGAGTCGCCAGGCACAGGAGATTAAGGCGGGCCGGGGGTCATCCCGGCCCGCCCTGCCCATTCGTTGGTTGGTATGAGCACCGTTTTCACGGGTTCATTCCAGTATCCTGGAGCGGGATGGACGCGCCGAAGCCTGCTTTCTTCCAGGGGTTCTGGTGGTGGTGGGTCGCCGCCACGCCCCTCGTGGCCCTCTTCTGCCTCGCCGACCTCGCCTCCTTCCTCGCCGCCCGCTCCTGGGCCGTGACCACGGGCGTCGTGCTGGAGGAGGAGTACGTGAGCCGCGCCGGCAAGGGCGACTACTACAGGCTCACCTACCGCTTCGAGGCCGGCGGCCAGGAGTATACCGGCGTCTTCAAGGACAGGATCGACGACAGCCTCGAGCCCGCCCGGCTGGACGGAGATCGGGTGGTGGTGTACTACGACCCACGCGACCCCCGGCGCTCCACCCTCGACCGCCGGCTCAGCCTGCGGGGCATCCGCTACCTGCCCTGGTGGGCGGCTATCGGGCTGTGGCTGTACTGGTCCGAGCGCCGGCCGCTGAGGAAAAAAGCCGAGAGGCCCTGAGCTGGGAGGCTGGTAGCCTCACCGCCAGTACAGTCGCTGCCGCCACCACTTTAGGCAAAAGGTGTGGCCGGGCGGCTGATTCCCACCGCCCGGCCGCGCAGATAGGTGACGGCTTACCGGCCCAGGTTGCTCTGTCCCGGAACCCACAGGGGCTTGCCGCCGGGCAGACCGGGCCTTGGCGGTCCCGACCCGCACCCCCGGCCCGATAGGGTTAAGCTGGTTTCATGGGGAAATCCCAGGACACCACCTTCTTCGGCCTGTCGCCGACCGTCTGCTTCGTGATCACCCTGTACCTGATGGCGTGGACCGTCTTCACCCTGCTGACGCTGGAGACCCTGTACAACTACGCCGTCGCCCGGGGCTACGCCGCCACCGAGGGGGTGATCGAGGACATCACCATCTCTAGCGCCCCCCGGGGCTCCTCCTCCCGCGTCCTCGAGTACGCCTACGAGGTGGGCGGGAAGACCTACCGTAACCGGAAGCCCTCGGTGGGCCCGGTGGACACCGACGCCCTGGCCCGGCGCTGGCCGGAGGGCACGCGGGTGACGGTGTACTACGACCCGCGCGACCCGCGCAGGGCGGTGCTGATCCGCGACCTCAGCCTGTCCCACGGCTGGGGCTGGCCGCTGTTCGTCCTCATCACCCTCAGCCCCCTCCCGCTGTGGCCGCTGCTGCGGCGCTACGCCTTCGCTAGACCCAGCGGATCGTGATCACCGGAGGGCCGAGCCTATTCCCTTGCCGCCGCATGCGTCAAGCAGGGCATTGGGGTTACACCGCTAACACGGGCCGGGAACCCTAGGTGCGGTCGGAACCTTGTTTTCTGTAAGAAATCGCCCGTTCAGATAGATTAAGATCAGGCCATAAAATCGGATGGTGAACCGGCGTCAGGACATCGACCCCGCCGCCAAGCTGGTGGCGGGGTTCATAACCGTCGTCGGCCTGCTGTTCTGGGGGTTCGTGGCCTCCCAGACCTTCCGCTCGCTCTACGACTACGCCGTGGCCCGGCGGTACGCCCCGACCCCGGGGGTCATCGAGGACGTCCTCATCGTGAACTACCCGCGCGCGGGGCCGGCCTACGGCTTCGAGTTCAGCTACGAGGTGGGCGGTCAGGTGTACCGCAGCCGGCGGGTCTCGGTAGGCCCGGTGGACACCCAGGCCCTGGCCCGCCGGTGGGGGCGCGGCACCCGGGTGACGGTGTACTACGACCCACGCGACCCCCGCGACGCGGTGCTGATCCGCGACCTCAGCCTGCTGCGCGACTGGCAGTGGCCCGCGTTCCTCTTCCTCACCCTCAGCCCCCTCCTGGCCTACCTGCTGCTGCGGCGCTACGCGCGCCGCTGAGCCCGCCTACAGCCCTGGCGCGGGTGAGCACCTTGAAGGCATAAGGGGGACCGTTCGAGTCCCCCTTATCAGTGCTCCGTGCGGGAAGTCTTTGTGACAGGTTACGGCCCTTCGTAGGGCTGCCCCGGCGTCCAGGCGGGCTTGCCGCCCGCCTGACCCTGGAGCCCGGATGTCCGGGCCGCGAGGTTGGCGGCGTTGCCGTTGCAGCCCGCCGAGGTGTCGAAGTAGGGCTCTGCCAAGTTCTTGACCTCGTTGACCAGGATGACCTGGCCGGTGGCGGCGTCCAGGTTGAGCACGTGCCACCAGAAGCTTCCCCCAGCGTTCGCCGGCGGCTCGATCACCGTGGGCACCCCACGCTCGTCCACGATCTCCACGCGGGCCTGGGCACTGTTGAAGGTGCCGTAGCGGCTGAAGTTGTGGACCCATAGCTGGTAGTATCCCTGGCCCCCGCTGAGCCGCCGGACTTTGATGACCTCGGGGCCGAAGCCGTCGACGTCATCCACATCGAGGGAGGCGAAGGGGCAGACTTCGTCCGAGCCTTTGCGCCCGTAGTACACGTGGTAGGGCTTGGACTCCGGCAGCCACAGGTGGGCGTCGAGGTCGCGGGGGTTCTCGCCCCACCGCAGGATGAAGCGGGTCTCCCCCTGGATGGTGGTCAGCGGCTCCACCACCGTCACCGTGGCGGTGCTTCGGATCGAGGGGTCGCTGCGCAGGGTGGCGGTGAGGGTGTAGGTGCCGGGGGTGTCGGGCGCGGTGTACTCCATGGTGTTGCCGCTGAGGCGGGTGATGGTCCCGCCGGTCGCCGTCCACTCGACCTCACGGTCCTCGACCAGGTTGGGGATGATGGCGCCGAACAGGTGCTTGGCCCCCGGAACCAGGCTGACGCGGAACGGCGCGACGGTCACCGCGCGCACCCTGGGGTCCACGCCCGCCGAGATGAGCGCCCAGTCGTCGTTGCCGGTGACCGCCACGTCGATGACGCACTTGGTGAGAACGACGGTGCTGACGATCCCGGCCTGGCGGCAGACCTGCAGGGCCCGCTCCCTGGCGGCCGGGTCCAGCGTGTCGTAGCCGACGTAGCGTGGCGGGAAAGAGCGGTCGGTGAAGGAATGGGTGTCCTCGCCGGGCCCGTAGTCGAAGAGCGACTCGGCCTGGCGGATCCGCCAGCTCTCGCCGAACTCCTGGTACAACTGCTGGGGGGTGGGGCTCGAGGGCAGCACCGTCCCGCCGCGGGTGACGAAGTCGTTCCGGTTGTCCCCGTCGAAGTTGCCCAGCAGACCCACCAGCTTGCCGCGGCGCTTGTCGGGGGTGATGATCTTGACCCGACCCACGGTGCCCGCGAGCAGCTCGGCCTCGAGCAGGGTGCCGTCGGGCCAGACCACCATGGCCTTGCCCGCCTCGAACACCACGTACCCCCCGAAGGGGAGCTGGCGGAAGAAGCCCCCCCCGGGGATCGCCACGGCCTCGCCGTTGATCCGCAGCACCGGCGGGGCGTCCTTGCTGGCGTACAGCCCCACGCGGTCCTGCGCCACCCGCATGGCCACCGCCGCGTTGCCCGAGACCTCGGTCGAGCCCGGGATGGGGGTGTAGCGGGCCTGCACCTCGAAGGTGTCGCCCGGAGCGGTGGACTTGGTGAGGACGAACTCGCCCACCGCCTGGAAGCTGAAGACGAAGTTGTCGAAGTTGCTCAGGTGGGGGTCGCCGAAGCTCGAGGCCATCCCCGTCCCCCCGCCCGGTGCGGGTGCGCTGCCCGGGTCGTCCGAGCCGGGAGGGGCCGGCGGGTTCTGCAGGCTTGGGTCGGGCTCCGCGGGGTTGTTGGGGTCGGCCGGGATGCCGGCGTCCTCCCAGGCCCGGTTGGTCACGACCGCCTCCGGGAACCGGCCGTTCTTCTCGTTCTCGTAGGCGATGTACAGTGTGACCAGCTGGGCCAGGGCGTAGCTAGCGTTCGCGGCTGTGGCGGCCCGCTTGACGAGGCCCTGGGAGAGCCGCTTGATGTACTCGTCAATGGCCTCGTCGCGGCTGTCCCCGAAGTAGACCTTCCGGAACACGTCGCTGAATTCGTTCATCCACACAAGGAACGCTTCAAAAAGCGGTCCCGGTTTCCCTTCTTCACGAAATTTTCTGACCGCATCTGCGAACTGAAAACCAGCTACGAGAGCCTCAATGCTTTGAGCAGCATACTGGATGGTTTCAGCGTCCAGCCGCCCCGGAGGGGCCCCAAACCCGATCAGGCTCGCCAGGCTCGAGAACGCCGCGAAGGCGTTGAGGGTCTTGGCGTCCAGGCCCGCTCCCGGAACTATAGCCCTCGAGGTCGCCGACACGACGACGCGGTACCGCTGCGGGTCGCTCGCACCGGGCAGCTTGGAGAGATCGAAATCCGCTTTCCGATCACCCCGAGCCGCGCTGATGGCGAAGTCGAGCCAAGCGATACCGGTGACCATTGAGGGGTTGCTGACCAGCTCTGACCCCACCTTCTTGCCGTTCGCGTCGTAGATCGCCACCTCCACCGCCAGGAAGCCGCGGTTGAACACGGTCACTTCGTTCCCCCGCTGGAGGGCTTGGAGCAGGGTCCAGACGTCGAAGTTCTCCTCGACCCTCTGGGTCCCCGGCTTCCCGGGGGACGGGCGCGGCGTGCGCCCCTGGACGGGCAAGGTGCCGCCCTGGCTCAGGCCCTGCTCGAAGAGCGCGCGGCCCTCGGCGATGCGGCCCTGGCCGAGGCCGTCGGCGTAGGCATCCCCGACCTGGAGCGCGATGGCGTCGATGAGGGGCAAGGTCTGCTGGTCGCGCACGACGCGCCTGGCGCTCCGCAGGATCTGGGTGAGCTGGCCGAAGGAGGGGTGGGCCCTGACCGCGTCGGCCAGCGCCAACCGCCGCTCGGCGGACCAGCCGGAAAGGACCGGCGAGCCAAGCACCAGCGACAGCGCGCTGTTCTCGGCGTTGAAGGCGAGCTGGGCCTTACCGGCGCCGACGAAGTCCAGCGCCACGACCTCGCCCAGCGGGTCCAGGGCCATCACGTAGGTGAGCGACTCGGCGCTCGACACCGTGTGGACCGTGCCCAGGGAGCGGGCCGGGGTCTTCTCGAGCGGCGAGAGGATGTGGCTGGCGCCCTGCACCTCGGCGGTGTCGATGGTGTAGACCACCGGGGCGCCGACGTCCCGGGGCCCGCCGGGCAGCAGGGGGTTGGTCACGGCGGCGTTGCGCCGCAGGCTGAAGCCCCCGTTGAGGCGCACGTCCCCCGCCGCCACCACCGAGCCCTCCAGCCGGGCTTGCCCGTTGGAGGTGAAGTCGCCGCCGCTCCAGAACACCGCGGCCGCCGCCCCGCCGCCCGAGGGCCCGGCGCCCCCGTTGAGGGTGACGTCCCGCTGGGCGATCACCGCCAGCTGGCCGGCGGCCTCCAGGCGCCCCGAGAGCACCACCGAGCCCGCCGCCACCAGCCCGCTGGGGCCGGAGGCGGTGAGGGCCTGGTTGACGCGGAGGTCGCCCCTGGACAGCAGGCGGCTGCCGTCCAGCGTCACCGCCCCGTTGGTGTGAACGGCGTCGGCCAGCACGGTGGCGTTGTGCAGCACCGCCTCGCGGTTGAGGTGGAAGCGCCCGCCCTCCAGGACCAGGGTCAGGCCCTCGAGGCGGGCCGGGAAGTTGAGGTGGACGTTGCCCCGCACCAGCACCTTCGACCCCACCGGGAAGCGCTGCTCGAGCTCGGCCTGCGAGCCGAGGTGCTGGTCGCCGTCCAGCGTGAGGTCGAAGCGCCCAGGCCGGTGCTTCTCCAGCAGCCCGGCGGCATCCGGCGCCGGGACCGTGAGCGCGGGGATCCGGTTGGCGGGCCGGCCGCCGGGGCACAGGCCGGAGCGGGTGTTGTCGGCGCAGGCCGCGCGGGGGTCGTCCGAGGCCGACACCGCCCCGTCGTACTGGAGCTGGCCGTTGAGGCGGTAGCCCAGGTTGCCGTGCAGGGACGCCTGGTTGCTCAAGGCCAGCGAGCCGTTGGCGTGGGCCACCCCGCCGGCGGTGAGGCCGCGCCGGAACTGGCCCTGTGGGCTGTTGAGCGCCGGGTCGGGGGTGAAGGACGCCCGGGAGGGCGCCCCCTTGAACGGCTGGCCGCAGCCGCTCAGCAGCAGGGGGATCGATAGCGATAGCAAGGCGAGAAAGCGGCTCTGTGGTTTCACAACCTCCTCCGATAGGGGCTACTCCAGATTTGCCCCGCCGAGGAGTTTACAGAAACAGGCCAGCCTTCCCGGGGGATAACGCCAGGGCAGGCGGTTACATTAAGTTAACTGGAACCTGTCCAGTTCGTTACAGAAGATGGCTCCACACTGGCGGGAACGATCCGGGGGCGCTCTTACCGACCCCCGTCGGAAGGGCTTGTCAACACGCGAGGGTTACCCGCCATAGCCGCTTCAGCGGCCGGCTGCCTAAAGTCAGAACTTCCAGGCGTAGCGCACGCCGAAGCGCACCCCCCCGGCGGTGTCGCTCTTGTAGCTCACCTCGCCGCCGTCGAAGGCCAGGGTCAGGCCCGCGTAGCCCAGGCTACCCGAGGCCCCGCGGGCGTCGCGGGGCTCGTGGCGCAGCAGCTCGAGGTTGTCGCCGGCGAAGTAGCCCCCCTCCAGGCCCAGCTTCACGCCGCCCAGGCCCCAGGTGAGCGCGGCGCGGCCGCCGTAGTGGCTGGCGGTGTAGTCGGGATAGAGGGTGTTGCGCCACAGAAGCTCGCCCTCGAGCCCCACCGCGCCGAGCTGGCCGCTCCAGGCCAGGCGCAGCCGGAAGGTCTGGCGCTCCCCGCGCTCAGGGTTGTCCACGTCGGCGGCCTCCCACACCGCCGGGTCGGCCCCGTCCACGCCCTCGAACCAGATGCGGCTGTAGGCCGCCGACGGCACCAGCTCCAGCCCGAGGAGCCGCACGCGGAAGCCGGCCTCGCCCTCGAGCACCCCCCGGGTGAAGGTCTGCCCCAGGTTCTCCCCCCAGTACCCCTCGCGGCGGTAGGAGAGGTCCACCGCCAGCGGGCCCTCGCTGCGCAGGCGCAGCTCGGCCGCCGAGCGCTGCAGCACCAGCGCCCCGGGACCGCCCACCGCCCGGTCGCAGCCCGCCGCCAGCTCCCCCTCGCGCAGCTGGCTGTAGCGCAGCGTGCCGGTGTAGCCCAGCGGGAGGTCCGTCACCAGCGCCCCCGCCAGCAGCCAGCCCTCCAGCGCGCAGGGGGTGGCCCCGGCCAGCAAATAGC
>NZ_QXDL01000077.1:0-17297 GCF_003574345.1 Calidithermus terrae | reverse complement strand
CCTTGGGGGTGCGGAGCTCCAGGCCCAGCACCTCGGCGGCGAAGAAGAAGTTCTGCCCGAAGCCTCCCCTCTCCAGCAACCCCCCCAGCCCGCCCGGCAGCTCCACCGGCGGGAAGGGGGGGTAGAGCCCCGGGGGGAGGGCGCTCCAGATCTCCAGCAGCGGCGTGTCGCCGGTCGCCACGAGGTACTGGTCGTCGGCGGAAATCTCCAGCACGGCCATGGCCCCTACCTTACCCCAGCGGCCCGCCGCGCCCAAGGTGGGCTTACCCTGGGGAAGCTATGAGTTGGGTGAAGAATCCGATGAGCGTGGGATGAAACAGGGCGTGACTTAAACCCCGGATGACGCCATTCTCATGAAGTTGAAGAAAGGTGCCCTAGGCTATGCTCGGAGGTGAGCAGATGAAGCGTGCTATAGCGCTGTTAATGCTGGGTCTGGGGCTTGTAGCCCACGCCGAGCCCCAACTCAGCCCTCAGAACATCGTCGTCAACCCCGTACCTACTGAGCTGCAGGTGCAAGTCGGCGTGGACCGTGACCCCGCCGGGCGTGCCAACCCCGTCTACCAGATCGGCGAGAAGATCGTGGTCAACGTCTCGGTGAACCAGGACGCCTACGTCTACTTGTTCGGGGTCTACCCCAACGGGGAGATCTCGCCCATCCTGCCCAACCCCTACGACCGCGACAACTTCCTGCGTGCCGGCGAGACCCGCCGCTTCCCGCCCGTGGGGGCTCGTTACGAGTTCACCATCGACGGCCCCGAGGGCCAGCACCGGGTGCTCGCGCTCGCCAGCAAGCGCCCGCTCAACGTCGGCAGCATCATCGACTCGAGCCTGCGCCCGCTGGTGCGGGGCGCCGACGCCTTAGGCCGTGCCATCGCCATCGTCGTTGACCCCATCCCCGACCAGGAGTGGGTCACCGACGTCACCTTCTTCACCGTCGGCCGTAGCCAGCCGCAGCCCCAGCCCGTCACCGGCACCCTCAACGTCACGTCCAACCCCCAGGGCGCCCAGGTCTTCGTGGACGGGCGGCTGGTGGGCAACACCCCCATCTCCGTCAGCGTGCAGCCGGGCCGCCACGACATCGAGCTGCGCCTGGCCGGTTACGACACCTACCGCACCTCGGTCAACGTGGGGCTCGGGCAGGTCATCAGCATCAACGCCACCCTCGAGCGCCCCCGCCCGGCCACCGGCACCCTGGTGGTGAACTCCAGCCCCCAAGGCGCCCAGGTCTTCATCGACGGCCGCCTGGTGGGCAACACCCCTATCAGCGTCAGCCTCAACCCCGGCCGCGCCGACGTGGAACTGCGGCTCGACGGCTACGACGTCTTCCGCACCTCGGTCGTGATCAACCCCGGCCAGACCACCTCGGTCAACGCTGGCCTCAACGCCCAGCGGCGCACCGGCGTGCTCAACGTGACCTCCAACCCCAGCGGCGCCGACGTCTACATCAACAACCAGCGCGTGGGCCGCACCCCCTACTCGGTGCAGCTCAACGAGGGCACCTACGACCTGCGCGTCAGCCTCCCCGGCCACGCCGACTACCGCACCACCGTGCGCGTTGACCGCAACCAGGAGACCCGCATCAACGCCCAGCTCGCCCCGCTGCGCGCCCAACTGACCGTCTCGAGCAACGTCGAGGCCCGGGTCTTCGTCGACGGCCGTGAGGTCGGCACCGTCGGCTCCGGCGGCAGCGTGCGCTTCGAGGTGGACCCCGGCCGTCACCAGGTCGTGCTCATCGCCCCCGGCTACCGCGCCTTCGTCACCGAGGTCAACCTGCGCAGCGGCGAGAACGAGACCATCCGCGCCAACCTCAGCCGCTTGAACTTCTAGGCCCTACAGCGCGAAAGGCCCAAGGACCGGGGTACTCGCCCCGGTCCTTTGCCGTCAGCCCGTGGCTCGTGGTTCACCCCACCCCGTCCCTCCCGCAGGCGGGGAGGGTTTATCCCCCCCAACCCCCCTTGCTAAGGGGGGCAACAAGGCGTCTTGCGTACGACGTACGACGTACGACGTACGACCCGCATCCGACGTACGACCCGCGCCCGGCGTTAGACGTCCGACCATCCCACTTGTTTACAAGTTTTGTCACTTATGCTAGCCTACCTTCCATCCCGGCTCGAGCCGGGACGGGTGCAACACCACCCCAGGTCTTATCCAGAGCAGCGGAGGGAACGGCCCTGTGAAGCTGCGGCAACCTGTAGGGGCTTTCAGCCGGCAAGCTGAAGCGTCTCTGCGTAGGTGCCAATTCCGGCCCGGGCACCGGACAAAGCCCGGGAAAGATGAGGAGGTCTTCGTGTCGAAGCAAGTTGCCATGAACCCTAACCCGCGCGTGCTTTCGTGTCCCGGGCGCTGTCGTCGCTCCAGCTCTTTCGCTGGCCATCGGCACCTGGGATCTTCGTTCATGGGGGCACACCGTGGGTCTGCACGAGTTCGAATCGGTCCATAAGCCAAAGCAACAACCCGCCCGCCCGGAGGGGCTCGCCGGCGGCGACCGCGTGTGGGGCGAGGTGCGGCGCCCGGGGATGGGCTACCGGGTGCAGCTTAGCTGGGACGGGCGGCGGCTGGCCGGGCGGCTGGGCGGGGCGATCTTCGGGGAGAACGTGTACCTCGAGGCCTTCGCCGGCCAGCTCTTGGGCTCGGTGGCGAGCAGCGGGCGCGTCCTCACCTTGCACGCGCAGCTCGAGGGCAGCCGCCTTCGGCTGCGGCTGGTGGGCCCGGACCGGGGGGCGCAGGCGGTGCTCGAGTTCTCCGGCGACCGGGCCTCGGGCACCCTCGACCTCGGGGGGCAGGCGCACGCGGTCGAGATGGGCTTCTCGGCCGCACAGGTTCTGGCCCGCGCCGGCGATCAGGAGGTGCTGCTGCACCACCCCGGCTTCCCGGCCTGGGTGCTGGCGGTGGCGGCGCTGACGGCCGACGTGGCGGCCCGCAACGCCTGGCGGGTGCTGCTCGACAGCTACACGGGGTGGGCGGAGGCATGAGCGGGGCGGTGATCTGGTTCACCGGGCTCTCCGGCGCGGGCAAGACCACGCTGGCGAGGGCCCTCGAGGTCCACCTCTACGAGGCGGGCCAGAAGGTCGAGCACCTCGACGGCGACGCGGTGCGCGAGCACCTGTCGAAGGGGCTGGGCTTCAGCCGCGAGGACCGCGACGCCAACGTCCGGCGCATCGGCTTCGTGGCCAACCTGCTCGCCAAGCACGGCGTGATCGTGCTGGTGAGCGCGATCAGCCCCTACCGGGCCACCCGCGAGGAGGTGCTCGCGCAGGCGCCGCGCAAGCTCGAGGTCTTCGTGGACGCGCCGCTGGAGGTGCTGGCGCGGCGCGACGTGAAGGGGCTGTACGCCCGGGCCCTGAGGGGGGAGATCGCCAACTTCACCGGGATTTCCGACCCCTACGAGCCCCCCTTGAACCCCGACCTGCACCTGAGGACCGACCGGCTCAGCCTCCAGGAGAGCCTCGAGCGGCTGCTGGGGGCGCTCGAGCGCCTGGGGATCGAGGCGCGGGTGAGGGCATGAAGACGACCCCCGGCGCCTGGGACGCGCAGACCGACCCCCTGGTCGTCATCCGGTGGGCGCTGGAGGAGTACCCCGACCTGCTGATGCCCAGCGGGTTCAACCTCAACGGCGTGGTGCTCATCGACCTGGCGGCCCGGGCGGGCTACGCCGGCGAGGTGGTGTTCGTGGACACCGGCTACCACTTCCCCGAGACGCTGCAGACCCGCGAGCGCCTCGAGGCGCGCTACCCCGGGATGCGCTTCGTCACCCTGAGCGCCGCCCTGGACGAGGAGCCCTGGGGCGAGGAGCGCTACCGCTCCGACCCCGACGGCTGCTGCGCCGCGCGCAAGGTGGCGCCCCTGCGGGACTACCTCGCGCTCAAGCAGCCCCGCGCCCTGCTGAACGCCCGCAGCCGCGACCAGGCCTCCACCCGCGCCGCCCTCGGCTTCCTCGAGCCCGGCGAGCGGCTGCGCGTCAACCCGCTGGCCTACTGGGGCCGCGAGCGGCTCGAGGCCTACGCCCGGGCGCACGACCTGCCCGTCAACCCGCTGTACTGGTCGGGCTTCCTGAGCATCGGCTGCTGGCCGTGTACCCGGGCGGTGCGCCCCGGCGAGGACGCGCGGGCGGGCCGCTGGGACGGCAAGGGCAAGGCCGAGTGCGGGCTTTGGGTGGGGGAGAAGGCGCTTTAGGGCGCTCTTCACGGGGTTTGAGCCGACAAACGCGAGACCGAGGCCTTACCGTTATGGAAAAGTTGATAAATCTTGTTTACAAAAGCTTTGGGGAGGTTCGCCCGTGAGCCGCTGGAGCCACAAGGGCGTCGCGCCGCACGGGGGCGTCCTGGTGAACCGCCTGGTGCAGGCCGACCCCCGCGAGTACGCCCACCTCCCCGCGCTCGAGCTCTGTGAGCGGGGGTACGCCGACCTCGAGCTCATCGCCACGGGCGTCTACTCCCCGCTCGAGGGCTTCCTGGGCGAGGCCGATTACCGGGGGGTGGTCGAGCACATGCGCCTGGCGAACGGCCTGCCCTGGAGCCTCCCCATCACCCTGAGCGTGCCCGCCGGCGAGGCCCGGCAGTACCGGGGCACGGTGCGCCTGACGCGGGGCGGCGAGACGGTGGGGCTGCTGGAGGTCGTGGAGCAGTACCGCCCCGACCGCCGCGAGGAGGCCCTCGAGGTCTACCGCACCGCCGACCCCGCCCACCCCGGCGTGGCCGCGCTGCTGGCCCAGGGGGAGGTCAACCTGGCCGGGCGGGTGAGCCTGCTGCGCCTGCCGCGCGGGGAGTTCCCCGAGCACCACTACACCCCCCTCGAGACCCGCCGGATCTTCCACGAGCGCGGCTGGGGGACGGTGGTGGCCTTCCAGACCCGCAACCCCATCCACCGCGCCCACGAGTACCTGCACAAGGTGGCGCTCGAGCACGTCGACGGGTTGTTCCTCAACCCCCTGGTCGGCGCGACCAAGCCGGACGACGTGCCCGCGCGGGTGCGGATGGCGGCGTACGGGGTGCTGCTCGAGCGCTACTACCCCAAGGATCGGGTGCTGCTGGGGGTCTACCCGGCGGCCATGCGCTACGCCGGGCCGCGCGAGGCCGTGCTGCACGCCATCAGCCGCAAGAACTACGGCTGCACCCACTTCATCGTGGGGCGCGACCACGCGGGCGTGGGCAGCTACTACGGCCCCTACGACGCGCAGGAGATCTTCGGGGCCTTCCGCCCCGAGGAGATCGGCATTCAAATCCTCAAGTTCGAGCACACCTTCTACTGCCGCACCTGCGGCTCCATCGTCTCCCCGCGCACCTGCCCGCACGACGCCGCGCACCACCTGGTCCTCTCGGGGACCCGCGTGCGCGAGCTGCTGCGCTCGGGCGCGCCGCTGCCGCCGGAGTTCACCCGCCCCGAGGTGGCCGAGGTGCTGCGGACGGCCTACCAGGAAGCCCAGCCCGCTTAGGCCCTCTTGCCCCTTTTCCCCGGAGACCCCCGTGTACCGATTCCTTCTGACCCTCGTCCTGAGCCTCCTGGCCGCCTCGAGCCTGGGCCTAGCCCAGAACCTCACCCTCCTCAACGTCTCCTACGACCCCACCCGCGAGCTGTACGCCCAGATCAACGCCGCTTTCGCCCGGTACTGGAAGGAGCGCACCGGGCAGAACCTGACGATCAACATGTCTCACGGCGGCTCGGCCCGGCAGGCCCGGAGCGTGATCGACGGCCTCGAGGCCGACGTGGTGACGCTGGCTTTGGCCTACGACATCGACGTCCTGGCGGACAAGGGCCTGCTGGCGGCGGGTTGGCAGGGCCGCCTGCCCTTCAACAGCAGCCCCTACACCTCGACCATCGTCTTCCTGGTGCGCAAGGGCAACCCCAAGGGCATCAAGGACTGGAACGACCTGATCAAGCCGGGCATCTCGGTCATCGCCCCCAACCCCAAGACCTCCGGCGGGGCGCGGTGGGCCTTCCTGGCGGCCTGGGGCTACGCCCAGCGCCGCTTCGGCAGCGAGGCGCGTGCCCAGGAGTTCGTGGCGGCGCTGTACAAGAACGTGCCGGTGCTGGACTCGGGCGCCCGTGGCTCGCTCACCACCTTCGCCGAGCGCGGCATCGGGGACGTGCTCTTGGCCTGGGAGAACGAGGCCTTTCTGGCTTTGGAGGAGTTCGGGGCCGATAAGCTCGAGATCGTCCTCCCCTCGGTGAGCATCCTGGCCGAGCCGCCGGTGGCCTGGGTGGACCGCACCGTGCAGAAGAAGGGCACCCTGGCCGTCGCGCAGGCCTACTTGCAGTTCCTCTACAGCCAGGAGGGCCAGGAGATCATCGCCAAGAACCACTACCGCCCGCGCCTGCCGAGCGTGGCCCAGCGCTACGCCAAAAAGTTCCCCAAGATCGCCCTCTTCACCATCAAGCTCTACGGCGGTTGGCGCGAGGCCCAGGCCAAGTTCTTCAACGACGGCGGGGTATTCGACCGGATTTACCGGCCCGGCCAGTAGAGGAGCCCCCGATGACCCTGACGGCCCGCCGCTCGCGCCCGGTTCTGCCCGGTTTCGGGCTGTCGCTGGGCTTTAGCCTCGCCTATCTGAGCCTGCTCGTGCTCCTCCCGCTGGGAGCTTTGGTGCTGAAGTCCACTGGCCTGTCCTTCGAGCAGTTCGTGGCCCTGGCCTTTTCGCCTCGGGTGGTGGCGGCCTTGCAGCTCTCCTTCGGCGCTGCCGCTTTGGCCTCGCTCATCAACGTGCCCTTCGGGCTGCTCTTGGCCTGGGTGCTGGTGCGCTACGAGTTTCCCTTCAAGCGCCTGGTAGACGCCTTGGTAGACCTTCCCTTCGCGCTGCCGACGGCGGTGGCGGGCATCACCCTCACCACCCTGCTCGCTCCGGGGGGCTGGGTGGGCTCGCTCTTGGAGCCTCTGGGCCTCAAGGCGGCCTACACCCGGCTGGGTGTCCTCGTCGCGCTGGTCTTCATCGGGATTCCCTTCGTGGTGCGCGCGGTACAGCCGGTGCTGGAGGAACTGGGCGAGGAGGTCGAGGAGGCGGCTTTGACGTTGGGGGCGAGCCGGGGGCAGATCTTCTGGCGGGTGATGCTCCCGCTGCTGCTCCCGGCCCTGCTCACCGGCTTCAGCCTGGCCTTCGCCCGCACCATCGGCGAGTACGGCTCGGTGGTGTTCATCTCGGGCAACCTGCCCTTCAAGACCGAGATCGCGCCCCTTTTGATCGTCACGAGGCTCGAGCAGTACGACTACGCGGGGGCGGCGGCCATCGGGGTGATCATGCTGGCGATCTCGCTGGTGCTCCTGCTGGCGCTCAACCTGCTGCAAGCCCGGCTGGGCCGGGGCCTGGAGGGGGGATAAGGATGGACCGCCTGGTCTTTTCCCAAAGGCCCCTCCCCCGCCGCAGGACGGCCAAGCCGGATTGGGTGCGGCTCGCGCTCGGCGGGCTGGCCCTGTCCTTTGGGGCACTCTTTCTGGTCCTACCTCTCATCACGGTCTTCGCCGAGGCGCTGCGCAGGGGTCTGGGGCCGTACCTGGGTGCCATCACCGAGCCGGACGCGCTGGCGGCGGTCCGCCTGACCCTCACGGTGGTGGCCATCGTGGTCCCGCTCAACACCCTCTTCGGCCTCGCGGCGGCCTGGGCCATCGCCAAGTACCGCTTCCCTGGCCGCAGCCTCCTCCTTTCGCTCATCGAGCTTCCGCTGGCGGTCTCGCCGGTCATCTCGGGGCTGGTCTACGTCTTGTTGTTCGGGCAGCAGGGCCTTTTGGGGCCGTGGCTTTTGGCCCACGACATCAAGATCATCTTCGCCCTGCCGGGGATCGTGCTGGCGACGGCCTTCGTCACCTTCGCCTACGTGGCCCGCGAGCTCATCCCGCTGATGCAGGCCCAAGGCCGCGAGGAGGAAGAGGCGGCGCTCACCCTGGGGGCCTCGGGCTGGCAGATCTTCTGGCGGGTCAGCCTGCCCAACATTCGCTGGGGGCTTTTGTACGGCGTGGTGATGTGCAACGCCCGGGCCATGGGCGAGTTCGGCGCGGTGGCGGTGGTTTCGGGGCACATCCGGGGCCTCACTACCACCATGCCCCTGCACGTGGAAATGCTCTACAACGAGTACCAGACGGCCGCGGCCTTCGCGGTGGCCTCGCTCTTGGCCCTGCTGGCCCTCTTCACCCTGCTCGCCAAGAGCCTGCTCGCTTGGAGAACCCGCCATGAACATCTCGATTGAGAACCTCAGCAAGCGCTTCGGCAACTTCACCGCCCTGGAGGGGGTGAACCTCAGCATCAAGAGCGGTGAGCTCGTCGCGCTCTTGGGGCCCTCCGGCTCGGGGAAAACCACGCTTTTGCGGGTGATCGCGGGCCTCGAGACCCCGGACACGGGCCTCATCTGGTTCGACGACGAGGACGCCACCCTGCGCCCACCGGGCGAGCGCCGGGTGGGCTTCGTGTTCCAGCACTACGCCCTCTTTCGCCACATGACCGTCTTCGAGAACGTGGCCTTCGGGCTGCAGGTGCGCCCCAGGGTCAGCCGTCCGGGCAAGCGCGAGCTGGCCTCGAGGGTCCACGAACTCTTGCGGCTGGTGCAGCTCGAGTGGGCCGCCCAACGCTACCCCTCGCAGCTCTCGGGCGGGCAGCGGCAGCGGGTCGCGCTGGCGAGGGCCCTGGCGGTCGAACCCAAGGTGCTGCTTTTGGACGAGCCCTTCGGGGCGCTGGACGCCAAGGTGCGCGAGGAACTGCGCCGCTGGTTGCGCAAGCTGCACGACGAGATCGGCCTGACCAGCGTCTTCGTCACCCACGACCAGGAGGAGGCGCTGGAGATCGCCCACCGGGTGGTGGTGTTCAACCGGGGCCGCATCGAGCAGGTCGGCACCCCCGAGGAGGTCTACGACCATCCAGCCACGCCCTTCGTGTACCACTTCCTGGGGCGTTCCAACGCCCTCGCGGGCGGCTTCGTCCGGCCCCACGAGCTCGAGGTCTCCCCCCGGCCCGCCGAGGGCTACCGCCCAGGGGTGCTCAAGCACCTGCGCCTGGTGGGGGCGGTGGCACGGCTGGAGGTCGAGTCGGCGGAATCCGGGGGGCTGCTCGAGATCGAACTGCCCAGGGCCCTTCTGCCCGCCTTGGGCTTGCAGGAGGGCTCGCTCTTGTACTACAAGCCCCAGCGGCTGCGGCAGTTCGCGGAGGTGGAGTCATGAGCTATTACCCGGTGATGCTGGATCTCCGAGGCCGCCCCGTGCTGTTCGTGGGCGGGGGCTGGGAGACGGAGGCCAAGGTGCGGGGCCTGCTGGAGGCGGGGGCCAGGGTGACGCTGCTCTCCCCCCGCGAGCACCCCGGGCTGGAAGCCCTCGCGCTCGAGGGAAGCCTCACCTGGCTGCGGCGGGGGTACCGGCGGGGGGACCTGGCGGGCTTCGCGCTGGTCTTCTCCCACCCCCCCGACCGCTCGCTCAACGCGCCCGTCGCCGAGGAGGCCCGGGAGCGGGGGGTCTGGCTCAACGCGGTGGACGACCCCGCCCGCTGCGACTTCATCCTGCCCGCGGCGCACCGCCAAGGGGACCTGGTGGTCGCGGTCTCCACCGGCGGGGCGGCCCCCGCGCTGGGGGTGCGCATCAGGCAGCGGCTGGCGCGGGAGTACGGCCCGGAGTACGCGGAGTACCTGAGGCTGCTGCGCTCCTTCCGGCCCCTTGTTTTGCGGGCCTACCCCCACGACTTCGAGGCCCGCAGGGCCGCCTGGTACCGCATGGTGGACAGCCCCGCGCTGGAGCGGGTGGCCCTGGGCGAGGTCGAGGCCGCCCGGGAGGTCCTGCTGCGGGCTTTGCGTCAACAGCATCCCCCCCACCCTCCCCAGCCCCCGCAGGAGTGCCCGCAGGGGTGCCCGCAGGAGCAGGAGCAGAGCACATTGGCAGCGGCACCGGCACCGGCAGCGGCAGCGGCAGCGGCGTCGGAGGCGACGCCGTGAGGGGCAAGGTCTACCTGGTGGGGGCGGGCCCCGGCGACCCCGAGCTGCTGACGCTCAAGGCGCTGCGGGTGCTGCGGGAGGCCGAGGTGGTGCTCTACGACCGGCTGGTCAGCCCGGCGGTGCTGGAGTTGGTCAACCCCCTGGCCCGGCTCCTTTACGTGGGCAAGGAACTGGGCGAACAGGACAGGGTGCAGCAGCTCATCTTCCAGCAGCTGCTCTGCCACGCCCGGGCCGGGCGCACGGTGGCGCGGCTGAAGGGGGGCGACCCCATGGTCTACGGCCGGGGCGCGGAGGAGTGGCTGGCCCTGGCCGCCGAGGGCGTCGGGGTGGAGCTGGTGCCCGGCGTCAGCTCCTCGCTGGCCGTGCCCGGGCTGGCCGGCATCCCCCTGACCCTGCGCGGGGTGGCCGGCGGCTTCGCGGTGCTCCCGGGGCACGCCCAGGGGGGAACCCTGCCCGACCCCGCCCCCTACGCCCGCGTCGACACCCTGGTGGTGCTGATGGGGGTGGGGGAGCGGGCCCGCATCGCCCGCGGGCTGATCCGGGCCGGGCGCAGGGCCGACGAGCCGGTGGCCTTCGTCGAGAACGGCTCCACCCCCGAGGAGCGGGTGGTGACCGCCACCCTGGGGGAGGTGGCCAGGGGAGAGGTCGCAGTCCAACCCCCCGCCGTGTGGGTCATCGGGGAGGTCGTGCGGGTGCGGGAGCGGCTCGAAGCCCTCGAGCGGGCCGCGCGGCCGGTCACGGCGGCCTCGAGCTAGGAGAAGCCATGGAAAAAGCTCAATTCACCGATCAGAACCAACTCCGCTTCAACCAGTCGCTGCTGGTGGCTACGATCCCGCTGGCCTTCGCCCTGGGCCTGGCCTGGCCGGTCGCGCTGCTGTTCGTGCTCATGGCCTCGCACCACCTGGGCTTCGACGCCCTGGCCTGGCTCAAGCGGAGCCTCGGCGTCCGGCCGCGCCTGACCCACGAGGACCCCCGGCCCCACCGCTTCGCCCGTACCGTGGGCGCGGTGTTCCTGGGGCTTGCCACGCTGGCGTTCGGGCTCGAGGCCTGGGCCGTGGGCTGGGTCCTGGCCTTCGCGGTCGCGGCGCTGGCCCTGCTCAGCCTGACCACCCGCGTCTGCGTGGGCTGCTTCCTGTACTTCCAGCTCCGCATGTTCCAGCAACGCCTGAGCCGTTAGGAGCCGCCGATGTCCGAAGCCAAGCTGTCCAAAGTCGAGCACGTCAAGATCGCCAGCAACCGCCTGCGCGGGCCGGTGGACGCCGAGCTCCACGACGGCACCGACCACTTCAGCGAAGAGGGCTACCAGATCCTCAAGTTCCACGGCATCTACCAGCAGGACGACCGCGACGTGCGCAAGGCGCGAAAGGCGCAGGGCCTGGGGCCCGACTACTCCTTCATGATCCGGGTGGCGATCCCCGGAGGGGTGCTCACGCCCGAGCAGTACCTCGCCCTCGACCGCCTGGCCGACGAGCTGGGCAACGCCACGCTGCGCGTCACCACCCGCCAGGCCATCCAGTACCACGGCGTGCGCAAGGGCGGCCTCAAGCCCCTGATGCAGGTGCTCAACCGCAACCTCCTCACCACCCTCTCGGCCTGCGGCGACGTCGTGCGCAACGTCGTCGCCTGCCCGGCCCCCTTCGCCGACCGCCAGCGCGCCGAGCTGATGCGCTACGCCAAGGAGCTCTCCGACCGGCTCAAGCCCAAAAGCCGCGCCTATTACGAGATCTGGCTCGACGGGGAGAAGGCGGCGAGCCTCGAGGAGCACGAACCCCTCTACGGCGATACCTACCTGCCGCGCAAGTTCAAGATCGGCTTCGCCTTCCCCGGCGACAACTGCGTGGACGTGTACACCCAGGACGTCGGCATCGTGCCGGTGGTGGAGGGGGAGCGCCTCGAGGGCTTCACCCTGCTGGTGGGCGGCGGGCTCGGCCAGAGCCACGGGGCCAAGGACACCCGCCCGGTGCTGGCGAAGCCCCTCGCCACCGTGCCGCCCGGGCAGCTCTTCGAGGTCGTGGAGGCGGTCGTCAGGGTGCAGCGCGACCACGGGCGCCGCGACGACCGCAAGTTCAGCCGCATGAAGTACCTCGTCGAGGCGTGGGGCCTCGAGCGCTTCAAGGCCGAGGTCGAGCGCTACGTGGGCTACGCCCTGCCCGAGGCCCGGCCGCTGGCGTGGCTCTCGGGCGACGACCACCTCGGCTGGCACGCGCAGGGCGACGGCAAGCTCTTCTTCGGGCTGTTCGTGGAGAACGGGCGGGTGAAGGAGAACCTGCGCGCGGCGATCCGCGAGGTGGTGCGGCGCTTTTCCCCCGAGGTGCGCCTCAGCGCCCAGCAGAACATCCTCTTCGCCGGCCTCGACCCCGCCGACCAGGCCGCCGTCGAGGCCGTCTTCCGCGACCACGGCGTCGCGCTCCCCGGCAGCATCCCGCTGGCGGTGCAGAGCGCCATGGCCTGCCCGGCGCTGCCCACCTGCGGCCTCGCCATCACCGAGAGCGAGCGGGTGATGCCCGAGGTGATCCGCGAGATCGACGGGGTGCTGGCGCGCCTCGAGCTCCACGGCGGCCCCGTCCCCCACGTCCGCATGACCGGCTGCCCCAACGGCTGCGCCCGCCCCTACAGCGCCGAGGTGGGCCTGGTAGGCCGCAGCCTCAACTCCTACACCGTCTACCTGGGCGGCAGCCACCTGGGGACCCGCCTGGGCCAGGTCTACCTCGACAACGTCAAGCGCGAGGAGATCGCCCTCCGCCTCGAGCCCCTCCTCACCGCCTACAAGCACGAGCGGCTCGAGGGCGAAGCCTTCGGCGACTACTGCCACCGCGTGGGCGTGCAGGCCCTGAGGGAGCGCTTCGCCGACCTGGCGTCGGTGTAGGGGGGCTCATGGTAAATCCCTCTCCGGCGCCGGAGAGGGAAATCCCCCCAGCCCCCCTTGCTAAGGGGGGAACCAGGCGTTTTGCGTCTTGCGTTTCGCGTACTGCGTACGACGTAGGACGTACGACCGGCGCCGCGCGTTGGGCATCGGCTATCGACCGCCGACATACCACGCAACCCCCCTCACAACGGCGCGAACAGGTCCACCGTGTGCCCGTCCGGGTCCTTGACCACGGCGTAGCGCTGGCCCCAGAAGGCGTCCCACGGTGCTTTGTGGCCCTGGTAGCCGGCCTCGAGCAGTTCGCGGTAGAGCGCGTCCACCGCGGCGGGGCTCTCGCAGAGGTAGGCCCCGGCGTGCTGGGGGTGGAACTCGTAGGCGGGGTCGAAGCTCCGGATGACCTCGAGGCTGTCCCAGGCGAAGCGCAGCCCGCCGGGCAGGGTCACCTCGACGTGGCCCTCGTCCTCGGCGCCGGGCGGGAAGTCGAAGCCCAGGCGGCGGTAGAACTCGAGCGAGGCCCCCATGTCGCGCACCACCAGTCCGATCAGGTCCAAGCGTGGTTTCATAAATAACCTCCGGTGTTTTGCCCCAAGCATAATCCAGGGGCCGACGGGAGTCAAAGAAAACCTCCCCGAGAACGGGGAGGTTCAGGAGACTGCGGCGGCTCAGTCGTCGGCGGCGGAGGCGCGGCCGGTGAACTCGAGCTCCACCTCGCGGCCGCGGTAGGCGGCCTTCATCAGGATGTAGCTGATGACGTAGGTGAGGATCGGGGCCACGATCAGCAGCACCCACAAGATGGCGATCAGCGTGCCCGAGCTGAGGTTGGGGTTGGCGTTGAGGAAGTCGATCTTATAACCCGCCAGGGTGGCCATGATGTAGAACATCAGCATCGCCAGGACGAAGCTGGTGCGGCGGGGGTGCTGGCTGGGCAGCTCGAGGTAGCGCTGCTTCTCCTTCTGGGGCTCGAGGAAGGGGATAGCCATGGCGCCCACGATGATGAGGGTGGGCACCAGGATGCCGCCCACGAACTGCGGCCCGAAGTTGGCCCCCAGGATCTTGAGGTCCCACTGCGGCAGGATCTGCAGGATGCCGTAGATCCACATGAAGTACCAGTCGGGCTTGACACTGGGGGTGTTGGGGGTGGGCGGGCCGAAGGCCTCGACCGGGTGGGCCAGGAAGGCCCCGGCGATGAAGGTGGTCACCGCGACGTAGACCAGGAAGAGCACGCCCATCATCACCGCCTGCTGCGGCATCGCGGGCACGCCCAGGATGCGGCCGGGGGCCACCTTCTCGGCGTACTTGGGCTGGGTGTGCTTCTGCTTGACCATCAACAGCAGGTGCGCGCCGATCATGGCGATGAGCAGCAGCGGCAGCCACAGCACGTGGATGGAGAACAGGCGCGGGATGGTCTTGGTGTTGGAGGCCTCGAGCTCGCCCGCGAAGAGGATCGCCGACATGGCCTTGCCCAGCCAGGGCGCGGCCTCGCCGATGTGGTAGCCGATGCCGGTGGCGGTGAGGGCGTAGTTGTCGAAGGGCAGGGCGTAGCCGGTGAAGGCGGTGACGATCGCCAGCACCAGCAGCACGATGCCGATGAGCCAGTTGAGCTCCCGCGGCTTCTTGTAGGCCCCGGTGAGGTGGATGCGCAGCATGTGCAAGAAGGCCGCCGCGATCATGATGTGGGCCGACCAGTGGTGCAGCGAGCGCAGCACCGCGCCGAAGGGCAGCGAGTCGATGTAGAGGATCGAGGCGTAGGCGGCGGGGACAGGGTCGTTGTAGCCCTCGATCTTGACCGGGCGGGTCGAGGGTTCGTAGTTGAGGGTGAGGAAGATCCCGGTCAGCACCAGCACCACGAAGGCGAAGAGGGTGATCTCGCCGAGGAAGAAGGAGTGGTGCACCGGGAATGCCTTGCGCAGGAATTTGGCGTTGAGCCTGCTCAGGTCGAGGCGTTCATCGAGCCACTGGTACATTCAAGCCTCCTGTCGACTCAAGCCTATACCCGGCGGATGCCGTCGTCTGTAGCGGCCTCCACCCCGATGGGGCGGGTGGGCTCGCCCGCGATGACGATCCGGCCGTTCTCCAGCTTGATGGGGAACTGGCCCAGGGGCTTAGGGGCCACGATCAGGGCTTTGCCGCTCTCCTTGGGGTCGTACAGGGCGCCGTGGCAGGGGCAGAGCATGAGCTGCTTGTCGGCCACCCAGTTGCTCACCACGCAGCCCAGGTGCTTGCACACCCCGGAGTAGACCACCACGCCGTCGGCGGCGAGCTTGGCCGTCTCGGCGTCGAGGTTGCCGGGGTCGAGCTTCATGACCAGCAGGGTGTTCTTGAGCTCGGCCCCCTTGACCACCTGGCTCTCGGGGTTCATGGGGTAGGCCACGATCATCTCGGCGCCGGGCTTGAGCTCGGCCGGGTTGATGGGCTGGCCCCGCTTGGGGCCCTGCGAGTAGACGAGCACGTCGCCCTGGGCGATGGGCTCGCGGTCGGGGGTGATCTCCTTCTTGGGGATCAGGCCCGCGCCTACGTAGAGCGTCGAAAGCACCGCCGCCCCGGCCCCCATCCCGATGGCGGCCTGCAGCACCGCCCGCCGGGTGGCGTGGGCCTCGGGGGCCTCGGGCTCGAGCGCGGCCTCGTGGCCGTGCGCGTGCGTGTCGTGGTCGTGATCAGCCATTGCTCATCCCTTCCCTTACCAAGGGAACTCGCCCTTCTCGTCCTCGGCGAGCACTTCCTCGGCCATGAAGAACTTCTTGTAGATCGCGATCAGCAGCGCGATGATCAGCATCATCGCCGCGAAGAGGCCCCCCTGCAGCCAGGTGGGCGGGGGGAACTCGGCCTCCTTGTTGGCGGCCAGCACCAGGGTGCGCACGAAAACACCCGAAGCGGCGGCCAGGGCCAGCGAGAGGATCACCCCGGCCACCACGGGCACGCTGCTGGCCTCGGGCTCGTGCTTGCCGGGGCGCAGCTCGGCGCCCTCGAGCCAGTTGGACAACAGCCCGATGAAGCCGTACATGAACAGCACGGCCCCGAAGGCCATCAGCCCGATCTGGCCCACCGTGAGCTCGGCGGGGGTGTGCCCGGAGAGCGCGGCCACGCGCTGGGTGACCAGGTAGGCCATGTAGAACAGCGCGACGGCGAAGATGATCGCGAAGGCGGGGACTACAGTGTCGTTACGGTACATCCCGTACCTCCTCCTCAGCGGTGGGCCTTGGCGTCTTCGACGGTGGCGGGGCCGAAGCTGTTGCCCCAACTGTTCATGACGTAGGTGGCGACGGCGGCCACTTCCTCGTCGGAGAGCTGGGCGAAGCCGGGCATGGCGCCGGTGTAGGTCTGGCCGCCGACCTCGATGGTCTTGCCCTGCAGGCCCTTGATGACCACCTCGGTCACGTACTTGGCGTCGGAGAGGTTGGGGTTGTTGGCGAGGGGCGGGAAGGCGCCGGGCAGCCCCGCGCCGTTGGCCTGGTGGCAGCCGGCGCAGTTGGCCTGGTACACGCCCTCGCCCTGCTTGATGAGCTCGGCGCTCACCGCGCCGCCGGTGGCGCCCTCGCCCGCGCCGGCGGTGCCTTCACCGTGGCCCGCGCCGCCCGCCGCGGCGTTCTTGCTCACTTCCTCGACGATGGTGTCGGGCACGGCGGTGAGGGCGAAGAAGCCCCAGATGCCCAGCAGCAGCAGCACGGTCACGGCGGCGGCGGCCAAGCCGGGGAAGCGCTCGCGGGGCGGCTTGATGTTGGGGTCGCCTATGCGGACGGTCATCTCGAGGTCGCCGCTGACCTCCTTGCCGTCCTCGAGGCCCTGCAGCATCACGCCCGGGAGGTTCTTGACCTTGAAGTGCTTCTCCTGCACCTCGCGTCCGCCGCCTTTGTGGTAGGTGACGATGCGCAAGGTGTGCTCGCCGTCGGGCAGCGAGCGGGTGTCGATCTTGACTTTGAAGGGGGGATCTTTGAGCACCTGAACGGGCTCGCTGGCGTCGTTGAGATAGACCTCGATGCGTTCGATAGGCATGAATGGATCCTCCTGGCCTTCCTCTCCTTGGGCGGTGAGAGGGACTGGGCACTGCGCACTAGCTTACCAAGAGCCGCGCCCAGACACTACTCCAGTTCAAAGGGTAGAAGAGGCCAGCAGGTCAAATGTCCCTTGTCAAAAGGCTGTAATGCCCGTCACGGTTGGCGAATTTTCAGGGCGAGCGCAGCAATTCCACGCTCTGCTCGACGCCTCGGAGGCCCCCGGTGACCTCGAGCGCGACCGTGCCCCCGAAGCCGCGCAGCCGCTCCTTGACCCAGGCCCAGTCCACACGGCCCTGCCCCACCGGCAGGTGGCTGTCGCGGTCGCCGTGGTTGTCGTGCAGGTGCCAGTGGATGAGGCGGGGGGCGAAGCGCTGGTGGTAGGCCTTGGCCTGCCCGTCCTTGCCCTCCACCAGGGCGTGCCCCACGTCGAGGCAGAAGCCGTAGGCGGGGTGGGCCTCGAGCACGGCGGAGAGCTCGTCGGTGCCCTGGAGGAGGTCGGAGGGGGTGAGCGCCAGGTTCTCCAGCGCCACGGGGAGGGGGAG